>JBLYYV010000227.1:0-6400 GCA_048550095.1 Gammaproteobacteria bacterium | reverse complement strand
GTGAACTCGTGTTTGCGGATCCGGTTCGTGTCGTAGTCGGCGACGCTGCCTGCGCATACGAGCCCCGTCTGTTCGTGTTCGCCCATGCGCAGCCGGTAAGCGTAGTAATGCGGTTGCTCATCTCGAATCAGGACGCCATCGGCGATCAGGCGTTGCAGGTTCTCGGCGCCTTTCGCGTAGACCTCGGGCGCATACGGGTCCGTGTCGGGCGGCAGGTCGATCTCGGGTTTCGAGATATGCAGGAAGCTCAGCGGCCGGCCTTCCGCACGCTCACGCGCCTCCTCGGTGTTCAACACGTCGTAGGGTGGGGCGGCGACGTCGGTGGCATGTTCTGGGGTGGGGCGCAGGCCTCGGAATGGTTTGATCAGGGTCGTCATGGTGTCTTGTCCAGCGTATATGCGAGCCCTCGCCGATCCGGGCGAAGGGGCCGCAACTTTGCCGAACATTCGGCCGGGAGTCCAGCATCCGCGCGGTTCTGGTCGAGACGTGTTCGGCGGTCCGTTATCATCACGCTCAACAGCGACCGGAGTAAGAAGCATGACGCAGACCGATCATCCCGCCAGAAGGGTCTTGTCCGAAATCGAGATACGCGGGCCCGAGGCGGTCTGGGTCCTGCTGGCGCACCTGTACGCGCTGCTGGTGCCGATCGTGCTGGTGCTCGTCACCCATCATCACTGGGACTACCTCGTCGCGACGACGCACAACCCATTCCTCTTTTATATCGCCGCTGTGCTGATGACGGCCGGCAGCAGCTTCGAGGTCGCACAGAATGCCATCGACAAGTGGTATCTGACGCCGGAAACGGGTAGCGCCAACGGCGTCGGCTTCTGCGACATGCTCGCCTTCTGGTTATTTCTGGTCGGGCAGGCTTTCGTTGCCGTCGGTCTGGCCGGCGACGCGTGGTGGGTCGTCGCGATCGCCGCCGTCGCCGTCGTCTCGTTTCCGGTGAGTTATCTGCTGCAGGTTCAGCAGTTCACAGCGACTGGCGTGGTCGGCATCCTCGTCGCCGTTCTCGGCTACCGCGCCTTCGGGGATCCGGTCATCTTCCTGCCGATCTTTCTCGGCTTCGCGACGATGGTGTTCTTCACGGCGTTGCTCGAGACCGGCGCGCAGGTACTGCATGGACTGACGACGGTCGCCGCATCTTCGGGTATCTGGTTCTTCCGCTGGGCCGTGGAAAACGGTGACGCGGGCACGCCTAACAGCTGGCTGTTCGCTATCGGGATTCTCGTTGTCGGCGCCGGTATCATCGCGGCCATTCGGCCGTTGATGCTGAAACTGCCGCGGAGTGAGCGCGTGGTTCAAGCCGCGGCGTGAAATCGAGCAGGTCGATCGTTTCGCTGCCCGCGCCGCGCGTTGATGAGGTCAGCTTTGTCTCACACCGGCGGGCCGAACGTGTAGAACGTCTTGGCGGATTCCAGGCCCAGGCGCGTGCCGATACGTTCGGCGAGCGCGGCGGGCGTCTCGGGGCGCGTGAAGATTTCGGTCACCTCGCGCTGCAGGCTACGCCCTGACATATCGACAACGTCGGCAGTAGCAACCAGGATTGCGGGATAGCGCCGGCCTTTCTTCTCGAAAAACGTCGGCGTCGTGTCCCTCAGCGTGACGTCCTCGCCCATCAGTTCCGAGAAGAACTTTTCGAGGTCGCTGGGCGCATCATCCGTGCGCCTGGTCAGTTCCTCGACAATACCGGCGATGCGCGATACGTAGGTGTCGTCCAGACTGCTGCCCGCGGCGACGGCTTCGGCCTCGAGTCGATCTTTCTGCTCCTGAGAAGCCGGTGGGCCGAGAATCACGGTAATGTTGTCGATTGTGCTCACGATTTATCGCTCAGGTGTTTCAGGTCAGGCGCATGGTGCTCCCAGTTCTGCCCGTCAAAATCCTCAATCTTCATTTGAGCGGGCGCGTTATCGAGGCAGTTGACGTTGACGCTGAAACCGTCCGGGTTGGAGCGCGGAACGTAGAACGACTTGATACCGCATCTCCGGCAGAACAGGTGACGCGCCGTGCCGGTATTGAATGTGTATTCGGTCAGGGCGTGATCACCCTTCAGCAGGTGAAACTGCTCCGCCGCCACGATCAGGTGCACGAAACCGGACTTGGCGCAGATCGAACAATTGCACCGATAGCAGGTGACTTCTTCGGGCGCCTCGACTTCGAAGCGCACGGCGCCGCAGTGGCATCCTCCGGCGTAGATCACAGGAAATCCTCCAGCAGCTTCAGGTAGGTAGGTGACCAGTCGATCGTGTTGTGATCGGTTTTCGGCAGCGTGACAGTGGTCAGTTCATGATCGCCGAATGCGGCGATCAGCGCCTCCGTGCTTTCGCGCGGGATGATCCTGTCATTCTCCGCGATGATGATCAGGGTCGGGGCGGTGATGCCGTCCAGGTGGTCGATTGATCTGAACTTGTCCTTGAGCAACAGAGAAATCGGATAGAACGGATAGTGAATTGCGGCGACGTTCTCGATGCTGTCGGGCGGTGTCACGAGGACCAGCTTTTCGACCCCGCGCGCGGAAGCCAGGTAGGTCGCCACCGCCGATCCGAGGCTGCGGCCAATGACGGCGAATCTGTCGTGCGCTGCGGCCAGATAGTCGAAGACTGCGATTGCATCGTCATACAGTGCCTGCTCCGTCGGCGCACCCGAGCTGCCGCCATAGCCACGATAGTTCACGAGGTACAGCGTCGCGTCGTCGAACATGCGCTCGAATGTCGGGATGTTGGCTGCCACCTGTTCCGCGTTACCGCCGAAATACAGTATCGCGCGCTCGCGGCCGCCGTTCACGCGCAGGACCTGCAGCGATTCGCCCTCGTTGTCGATTCGCAATGTCTCGGCGCCGTAGCCACCGACATCGGGCGTCGGATAGAACAGGATGCTTCTCTGCGTCGTATAGAGCAGCAACCCCAGGCCGATGTAAGCGACGGCGGTAATGGACAATAGCGAGACGATCGTCGACTGCATCCGGCTATCCGTACTTCACCGCCATGTCGCGGATTGAACTGAAAATCGAACTGCAGTCCACATCATCAGCGATCGTTATTGGCCTCGACGTCCTTGTTTTCGGTGCCTGCGCCCGGCGTGATGAACAGCATCGTGCAGGGGGCCTTGACCTTGGCCGTGTGCCAGGTGTTGCGTGGCACGATCGCAAACGCGAGCGGTTCGTCGAGCGCGATTTCCTCGAGTCGTTCGCCGTGGTCTACAACGAGTCGGGCTTCGCCCGAAAGCACGCAGACGAGTTCCTCACCGGCGGGATGAATCTCCCAGGTCGGCCAGTCCGCGTCGAAGGAGTGGCAGGAGACGAGGTGTCGGTCGGTGAAGCTATCGAATTCACGGTCTAGCCGTTCGTACAGGTCATCCGACACTTCGATCGGCACCGCGCCACCATTCGGATTCAATACGGCAAAAGTGTTCTTCAGGGTCTTGGGCATGGCGGAGTCCCCACCGGCGGTCATTTTCA
The DNA here is from genome assembly GCA_048550095.1 of Gammaproteobacteria bacterium. Taxonomy (GTDB): domain Bacteria; phylum Pseudomonadota; class Gammaproteobacteria; order Steroidobacterales; genus SMWD01. Next base: position 2,943 of record JBLYYV010000227.1, on the reverse strand, counting down.
TTACCCTACCGTATTCGTGATGGAGATTCAGCGGTCAATCAGGCTTGGCGACCGGGCGCGCGCTGAGCCGATTCGACCGTGCTATTCTTCTTGCCGAATCGGCGTAGCCACAATAAATAACGAATAACGGGCGTCGGATGGAATTCAGGGACTACTACGAAATCATGGGCGTCGCCCGCGACGCGACCCAGGATGACATCAAGCGGGCGTATCGCAAGCTCGCGCGCAAGTATCACCCCGATGTCAGCGACGACCCGAAGGCCGAAGAGCGGTTCAAGGAGGTCGGCGAGGCCTACGAGGTGCTGAAGGATCCCGAGAAGCGCGCCGCCTATGATCAACTGGGCGCGAACTGGAAACAGGGGCAGGACTTCCGGCCGCCGCCGGGCTGGGACGAGGGTTTTGAGTTCAGCGGCGGTGGCGGCGACGGTTACGCGGGCTACGGCGGGATGGGCGAGGAGCAGTTCAGCGATTTCTTCGAAGGACTGTTTCGGCAGGGGCGTGGTGGTGGCGGTTTTCGCGGCCGGCGCGACGTGCACATGCACGGCGAGGATCGCCATGCGCGGGTGTCGATCGATCTGCGCGACAGCTACACCGGCGCGACACGGTCTATCTCCCTGCATGCCCCTGAAATGACCGACGACGGTCACGTGGTGACCAGAGAAAGGACGCTGAACGTGAAGATCCCGAAGGGCGTTCGCGACGGGCAGAAGATCCGATTGTCCGGGCAGGGTGGCCCCGGTATCGGCGAAGGAAAAGCCGGCGACCTGTTCCTCGAGGTGGAACTCCATGCCCCCCGGCGCTACCGGATCGATGGCGCGGACGTGTATTTCGACCTGCCGGTCGCGCCGTGGGAGGCCGCACTCGGCGCGACCATCAAGGTGGCCATCCCGTCGGGCGATGTCGACCTGAAGATCCCGGCGGGTTCCAATCAGGGCAGCAAGCTGCGCCTGAAAGGCAAAGGCATACCGTCCAAGCAACCCGGCGATCTTTATGTCGTGCTGGACGTGCGGTTGCCGCCGGCGGACACCGATAACGCTCGAGCGCTGTACGAGAAGATGTCGAACGAAATGGCTTTCGATCCGAGAGCCGGTCTGTAAGGTGATCTAGCCATGCCCCGTAGCGAATCGAAAGAACTGGCAGGACGCATATTCGACGACGGCGAAGAGATCACGATCGTCGAGCTTTGTCGGTATTGTGCCGTCGACGTCGTGACGGTGGAAAAACTCGTGGGCGAGGGAATCCTCGAACCGATCGATGGCACGCACGAAGAGCTTCGCTTCTCATACGCCAGCGTTCGCCGGACGCAGACCGTCGTTCGCCTGCGGCGCGATCTCGGCGTGAACCTGGCCGGCGCCGCGCTGGCACTTGATCTGATGGATCGTATCGAAAACCTTCAGGCGCAATTGCGCCGCCACCATTCGAGTTAGAGCGTATAGTCAATGCCATACGTGCAATCTGCAGCGCGGATTGCAGACGCGAACCTGGCGGACATGATCAGAATGGCGATGCGGAGATCGGCGTGAAGCCCGCAATCACGCGCAAAAAATATCTCGATCGCACTCCGCCTTGACGGAGCCTGCCTGCGACCGTATCCGGGTCGATCTCGCGCCGTCAGAGATTGGCCCGTTCGATATAATGAATGGATTGAGGAAAGCAGGATCTACACGAGTCATCATGCGCGCAAAAAACAATCGAGGGCGGACTCGCGCTAAATCGAATTTTTCTGCGGCCGCGACGCGGCTGCTGCTTGTCTTCTGCATCGTGCTGCCGGCGGGTTGCGCCACACGGATGTATGCGCCCGCCGACGTCGCGTCCGCAACATTCATGGATCGGGAAATGACCCAGGAAGCCGCGGCCGTGCGCGTGACCGTCGCGGTGCCCGACGCCGGCGAGACCGAGGCGCTGTTCGGTTTACCCCTGTACGACCAGGGCGTGCAGCCGGTCTGGATCGAAGTCGAGAATACCGGATCGGATCTGTTGCGCCTGCTCGTCTGGAGTGTGGACCCGGACTATTACTCACCGCTGGAGGTGGCGTGGATGAACCGCGGCGGCTACAGCAAGGAAGGTAAGGCGGCCATGGAGCGCTGGTTCTACGAGCATTCGGTCGAGCGGCGAATTCCGCCCGGCGAGACGCGCGCAGGTTTCGTATACACGCACTTCAAGCCCGGCACCAAGGGCTTCAACGTCGACGTGATTTCCGCCGCTCTGGAATCCCACAGCTTCACGTTCTTCGTGCCGATGCCCGGATTCACGGCCGACTACATGGCTGTCGATTTCCAGGGGATGTATGCGGACGACGAACTCGTCGCGCTTGACGACGACGGACTGCGCGATGCGCTGGAAGGCCTCGCGTGCTGCGCTACGGACGCATCGGGAACGCTGGAAGGCACCCCGTTCAACGTCGCGTTGATCGGCACGGGCACCGCGGTCCGGCGCGCGTTATTGAGGGCAAACTGGCAGGAGATTGAACTCGGTGCCGCCGACACCGAGGGCGCGCGCCTACAGCATTACAGGGGCCGCCCGCCCGATGGCACATTCTTCAAGAAGAGGGTCGACGGATCCGAACGCAAGGAACTTCGCTTGTGGCTGACGCCGCTTCGTGTCGGCGCCGACCGGGTGTGGCTCGGACAGACCGGAACGGTCGTTGGCGACGCCCGGCGAAAAGCGACCCGGACCCTGACGGCCCCGGACATCGACGCGCCGACCATTTATCTCATCCAGGAGTTCTGGTACAGCCAGTCACTGCAACGGGTCGGCTACGTCAGAGCGCAGGAGGCGGTGCCGGCCAGCGCACCGCGCACGACGTTCAACGGTTTGAAATACTTCACGAGCGGCCTGCGCGGCGTATTGTGGTTGTCCGAGGACCCCATAGGGCTGGACGAAGTGAGCAACATGAATTGGGAGGAGGCGCCTGTTGACTAGTCGGTTTCGGGCCATTCGCTT
>JBLYYV010000226.1:0-3458 GCA_048550095.1 Gammaproteobacteria bacterium | reverse complement strand
GGAAGACCTGAATGCAAGTTTGTGGCATATCGCCGCATTGCCGTTCGAACTGGAACGCGGGCCCTTGTTGCGCGTGTATCTGCAGCACTATGCGCATAAGCAGAGTCGGCTCGTCATCGTCGTGCACCATATCGTCAGCGACGGCGTTTCGAACGGCATCCTGTTTTCCGAACTCGCCGACTTTTACGCCGCTGTTTCGAGCGACGCCCCATCGACCGTAGAAGACCTCGAAATACAGTATGCGGACTATGCAGCCTGGCAGCGCGAACCGGAGCGAGACACGGATCTCGCGCGTTCGATGCAGTATTGGGTCGAGCAGCTGAGCGGCGCGCCGCCGGCGCTCGAACTCGCGACGGATCGGCCGCGTTCTGCCGAGCAACGCTTCCGGGGCGGCTGGGTCTGGCGACGTTTGGCCGGCGAGCGCACGGAGGCCTTGCGGGCACTCGGCCGCGAGAACGGCTGCACGCTGTTCATGGTCATGCTGGGCGCTTTCGATGTATTGCTGCATCGCTATTCCGGTCAAACCGATCTGCTCGTCGGCACACCGGTCGCCGGACGCGAACGCGTCGAGTTCGAATCCCTGATCGGGTTGTTCATCAACACGGTGGTATTGCGCATCGACGTCGGCGGCGACCCGAGGTTCGTCGATCTGCTCGAGCGCGTGCGCAACGCGACACTCGACGCGCAGGAACACCAGCGCTTGCCTTTCGAGAAGCTCGTTGAGGCGCTGCGTCCGGATCGCACGCTGAGCCACGCGCCGATATTTCAGGTCATGTTTAATATGACGCCGATTCCCGATCGCAAGGCCGACGTCGGGGGAGTCGAGTTTTCGATGGGACGACTGCTGGACCACGGCGTCTCGACTTTCGATCTGACCTTGTCGATTGGCGAACGTGCCGACGGGCTCGAGCTCGTTTATGAGTACGATTCCGACCTGTTCGATCGTGACACGGTCGAGCAATTCGCGTCGCACTACGACAATCTGCTCGCAGCAATCGTCGCGGAGCCCGATCGCAACGTGAGCCGGCTGCCGGTCATGAATGCAGCGGAAGTTCGTGCTTTGACGGCGCCGCGGCCCGCAGCGAATTCACCTCGGGATGACGTGCTCACTCGCTTCGAGCAGCACGCCTCGAATCGGCCTCATGCATGCGCCGTCGTCGCGGGATCGCGGCAGCTCTCGTATAGCGAACTGGATGCGCGCGCGAATCGTCTCGCGCATGAGTTACTCGAACGTGGCGTCGAACGCGGTAGCAGAATCGCCGTCTGCCTGGAGCGTTCGGTCGATGCGCTGACGGCGATTCTTGCGGTACACAAGTCCGGTTGCGCGTATGTTCCGATTGGTTTCGACCAGCCGGCTAAGCGCGTCGATGAAATGCTGCGTCAGGCGCAGCCGCATGCCGCAGTGACACGGTCCCGGTACGCGGCAGCCTTTGCCGGAAACGACTCTTGCAATCTCGTGCAGCTGGATCTCGATGGGGACTCGATTGCGTCACGTCCGGCCGCCCGACCCGGTATTGCATTGCGCCCGGGGGACCATGCCTATGTGGTATTCACATCCGGATCGACGGGGCGGCCCAAAGGGATCGCGATTACGCATGACAACCTCTCGTGCATGTTCGAAGGGTGGTCTTCTGCGTATGAATTGCAGCCGTCCGATCGGCACCTGCAAATGGCGTCGCTCCCGTTCGATGTTTTTACGGGCGATTGGGTGCGCGCATTGTGTTCCGGTGCGACGCTGGTGCTGTGCCCGAAGCCGGTGATGCTGGATCCGCCCGCGTTGTTCGACATGCTGAGGGAGCATCGGATAACCGTGGCCGAGTTCGTGCCTGCCGTCGTGCGTGGACTCATCCGGCACGTTAAGTACGCGCGCGAATCGCTCGCTTTCATGCGGCTGGTGATCGTCGGTTCGGATACGTGGCATGGCGCCGAATGCAATGAGCTCGTTCGGCTCGCAGGTCCGGGGGTGCGCGTCGTCAATTCGTACGGCGTGGCCGAAGCGACGATTGACAGCACCTGGTTCGACGCAACGGCTGCTGATGCATTGCCGCCGGATGGCGGTGTACCGATTGGTGCGCCGTTTCCCAACTGCAGCGTCTATGTTTGTGACGACGCTCTGCGGGTATTGCCGCTTGGCGTGCCCGGCGAGTTGTGCATCGGCGGTGCCGCGGTCGGGGCCGGTTATGTCGACGATCCCGCGTTGACCCGCGAACGTTTCGTTGACGATCCGTTCGTGCCGGGGGCGCGGTTGTACCGGACCGGCGACCGCGCTCGCCGGCTGCGCGACGGCTCGTTCGAGTTGCTCGGCCGCCTGGACCGCCAGGTCAAGCTGCGTGGCTTCCGCATCGAGCCCGGCGAGATCGAGGCGGTCGTTTGCGCCGAACCGTCGGTCGGAGAGTGCGTCGTCGTCGTCCATGAGTTTGCCGCAGGCGATAAACGTCTCGTGGCCTACGTCGTGCCGAATACCGAGTCGCTGGACGCGACAGCACTGGCGGGCCGTCTCAGGGAACAGTTGCCCGACTATATGGTGCCGGCCCGGTTTATCGTCCTGACCGCATTGCCGCTGTCGCCGAACGGCAAGGTGGACCGCGGTGCGCTGCCCCCTCCGGATCGATCGGTCGTCGCCGAGACCAGCGGCACCGCGCCGAGAGATGCGGTCGAGATGGCACTGGCGGGCTTGTTCGCCGAGGTGCTGGGTCGCTCTGCGGTCGGCGTGCACGCGAGCTTCTTCGACCTCGGCGGCCACTCGCTGCCGGCGACGCAGCTGATCGCGCGCATTCGCGACGCGTTCGCCGCCGAGGTGCCGTTGCGCGCGCTGTTCGATGCGCCGACGGTGGCCGGGATCGCGGAAGCGCTGAATCATGCGATCGGCGCAACAAGTGAAGTCGCAGTGCCGGGTCTCCACGAAGTACAGCGGCCGGATGCGTTGATTCCCGTGTCGTTGATGCAGCAGCGCTTGTGGTTCCTGTCCAGGCTCGAGCCCGCCAGCTCCGCATATCATCTGCATTGGGTAGGCCGCTTGCGTGGCGAGCTGAATATCGACGCGTTGTCATGCGCCGTGGGCGCGCTGGTCGAGCGGCACGAATCATTGCGTACGGTGTTCGCTGAAGTGGATGGGGTGGCGACTCAGCACGTACGTGACGATTTCGTCGCACCGGTAGAGATCGTCGCGATGCAAGGTGAAGAAGATTGCGTCGACCGCGCGCGCTCTCTGCTCGATCGCCCGTTCGACCTGACGACGGGCCCGCTGTTGCGCGTGCATGTATTGCAGTCCGGCGAGCGTGAGCACGTGCTGGTGCTGGTCCTTCATCACATCGTCGCGGACGGCTGGTCGATGGCGGTGCTGTTCGACGAACTCGCGCGGGCCTACAACGCGTATCGCGCGGGCCGCGCGCCGGAGTGGCCGGCACTGCCGGTGCAGTATGCGGATTACGCGCTGTGGCAACGCGGCTGGCTCGCCG
>JBLYYV010000225.1:0-12660 GCA_048550095.1 Gammaproteobacteria bacterium | reverse complement strand
CGTACGTCACTTTCTCGACGTAGGTCAGCCGCACCTCGATCTCCTGGCCCGGCGCGATGTTCGCGACGGCGGTCGTAAACATGTTCGGCCGCCGCTGTTCGACGAGCCCGGCCTTGCGTCCTTCGCGTTTCGCCTGCTGGTATTCACGGCGAGCCTGCTGTTTCTCCCGGATCTCACCGACGATCACGCGTTCGCCGATACGCAACTCCATCGCGTTCACGGCCGCTGTCTCCGGCAACGGGAATACATAGACACCTTCAGCCCAGTCGCGGGTGGCATTGCGGAATCGCTGCACGACCTCGACGGTCGCTATGAATCCGCTCACCGCGATGTCGGCCCGCGATTCCAGTTGCATGGCAGGTTGGTAGCTGCCCGGGGTCGCGGTCTTAAACAGGATCTCCCCGGCGGTCACTTCATTCATCGTCACGTGCCCCGCTAAGTCTTCGGAGGCCTCCAGCGGTTCGATACTGATCAGCGCCGCCACGAGCAGCAGCGCGATGCACTGAACGGAAGTTCGAGAGCGATGCAGTGTGCGGGTCTGTCGGGCAAGTCTGCGCATGTTCTCGGCTCCTGTGAGTTTGCAGGTCGATTAGGCGACATGGATCTGGCAATCGTGGAACCGCGGAAGGGCATCGCGCTGATCAATTCGGGCGAATTGTGGCAGTCATTTTTCGTCAGGATTGATCCTCGAATTGCCGCAACCGCTCTGCCGAATTGACACAAACCGTTGTTGTACTGATCGCCGTCAATCAGATCAGCAACCGAGGAGCCTTCCGATGAAACATTCATTCATAGCCATCACCCTGGCCGCATTGATCGCAAGCGGCATCGCTCAGGCGGAGACGCCGCCCGCGGAAACGCCAAAGAGCGTGGCGAAGCAGAGCGCCGTCATCGTCGGTACCGCGGTTACCGGTGCCGTACTCGGTGGGCCCGTCGGTTACATGCTCGGCGGCCTGACGGGCGCCTGGCTCGCCGGCAACATCGCCAAGGCCGACGAGCGCGACGACAGCATCGGCAGGCTCGCCGCGGCGGAGGTAGAGCTCGATACGATGTCGGCCGAACTGACCGACTTCAACGTCCAGACGCAATCTCTGGAGGCGGCATTGCAGGACACGCGCACGGCGATGTCGCGTTATCGGCACCTGGCATCCGAGTATGTGTCGTTCGAGCTGCTGTTTCACACCGGGGACGGGTCGCTGACGGATGCCGGCGAGGCACGTCTGAATCAGCTCGCGATGTTTCTCGCCGAGCAGCCGGATATCGACATCACCTTGTCCGGCTTCGCGGATCCCCGCGGTGATGACGCGTTCAACCTGGCGCTGTCGGAAGAGCGCGTCCACACGGTCGCGGGCATGCTCGAAGCCAACGGCATCGCGGCCCGGCGAATCACCGTCAATGCATTCGGCGATCAACGCTCGACATCGGCGGATGGCGATCTCGATGCCTACGCGCTGGATCGCCGTGTGACGATCGAACTATCGGTACCCGACTTCGCCACCGAAGTCGCCAGCAACACCGACTGAATTGGAACTCCGTCGCGTCGTTCGTTCCCCCGTTTGCGGGAGGGAGCCTTGCTCCCTCCCGCTTTTTTGCCCACCATTGTTCGACCGGGCGCCGCTGCGCCCGACGCCTGAGGTTGTCGTCGTTGCCTAAAACTATTGCTATCGTCGAAGACGAGTCCGCGCTACTCGCGAACTATCGAGCCATTTTCGAGCGGCATGGTTACAGCGTTGCGACGTATGCTGACCGGCCGTCGGCCATGGCAGCGTTCGACCAGCGCGTGCCGGACATGGTGGTGATCGATATCGGCCTGGGCGACGAGCCGGAAGGTGGTTTCGAACTGTGTCGGGCGCTGCGTTCCGTTTCGGGTGACTTGCCGATCATTTTCCTGACGGCACGCGACAGCGAGATCGACGAGATTTCAGGCTTGCGTCTCGGCGCCGACGACTACCTGACCAAGGATACGTCGGAGGCGCACCTCATGGCGCGTGTCAGCAGCCTGTTTCGGCGTGTCGAATGCCTGCGCCAGGCACCGGTGACCGACGATATTCGTGTCGTCGGCGAACTGACCATTGATTCGGACCGAATGTGTGTGACCTGGTCCGGCCGCCGTGTCGAACTCAGCGTGACGGAGTTCTGGATCGTCGCTTGCCTCGTCCGCCGCCCCGGCCATCTGAAGACCCGGCAGCAATTGATGGATGCGGCGAATATCGTTGTCGATGAGAGCACGATTACGTCGCACATCAAGCGCATCCGCCGCAAACTCGAAGACGTCGATCCCGGCGCCGACCCGATTCAGACGGAGTATGGAATCGGTTACCGCTGGCGTGTCGAGCAATAGACGCACGCTCAGGTCGGCGCCATGAAGCTGCGCGCACAGCTGATCGTCGTTAGCCTGTTCGCGCTGTTTTTGCCTTGGGCCGGGTGCAGTTTCATCTACGAGATGGAATCGGTGCTGCGATCTGGGCAGCAGGACGCGCTTGCCGCTCTCGCCGGCTCGGTCGCGCTGCTGGTCGAAGACCGCGCTGCGCCGGAAGACCTGTTGGCGCGGGCGGAGATGACGGGGCAGGGTATTTACTTCTACTCCGACGCATCCATCCCGATCGTCGACGGCTATGCCGAAGACGGCCCGGAGTCATCCATGCGTCTCGCAAGTTTCTCTTTTGCAGGCGGGGCGGATTCTTCGCTTGCAGCCGATTACCTCGGCATCGTCGATGCTGACGAGGCCTATGTGTTCATTCGCGTCGTGGACCCGTCGATTCGCTACCACAATCCGGCGGAAAGCGATCTTGCGTCGGGTGATCATGTTGTCATCGCGATGGGGCGGGCCGGCGACATCCGCCGCTATTGGCTGGCGCCCGAGGCCCCCGGGGAGTTCCTCGCGCGTTATCGCACGCAGGGAGCCGCAGCAACCGAGCCGCGCGTCCGCGGCGTCTGGCGCGACAACGCGACGGGCTACCAGCTCGAACTGCGGTTCCCTGAAGCGTTGCTTCAGGAGCGTTTCGGGTTCGCCGCGGTGGATAGTGACGGCGGCGGTTCAGCGGGGAGCATGGCGCCGCGTGCCATGCCGGGTCGTGTCGTGCGCATGAACGAAGCATTGACCGAGTTGCTGACGGCCTACGGTCGCGAGGATCTGCGCCTGCGCGTCGTGGATCGCGATGGGTGGGTCGTCGCGCGTGCCGGCAAGCTGGCGCGAGATTTCGGGAGGCAGGAGCACCAGATCCCCGGCGCCTGGATGGTCGAGGCCTTGTACCGCGCCATGATGTCTGCCGGCGACGAACTGGCGGGCATGGGTGGCGATACGCGCGCCCGCGTCGACCGTCGCGAGGTCGAAAGCGCCCTGCGGGGGCAGCAGGCCAGTGCCTGGTATGGCGTGGAAGCGGAGCGTGGTGCTGCCGTTGCCAGCGTGGCTCTCCCGCTAAACGTCGCCGACAATGTCGTGGGTGCGCTGGTCGCGGAGCAGTCCAGCGGCCGGATCCTGTCGCTGACCAACGCCGCCGTATTGCGCCTGCTCGTCGTGACGTTGCTGGCGACGTTCCTGATCAGCTTCGGGCTGGTCGCGTATGCGAGCCTGCTGTCGATGCGCATTCGACGCCTCGGGCGCCGGGTGGATGCTGCGTTGACCGATGACGGGCAGATTTCGGGGGAGTTTCCGCAGAACTGGGCGGGGGACGAGATCGGGGACCTGGGGCGGAATTTCGGCAGCCTGCTGGAGCGGATGCGCGAATACAACGACTACCTGAAGAGCCTCGCATCCAAACTGTCGCACGAATTGCGTACCCCTCTGGCGGTCGTCAGCAGCTCGCTGGACAACCTCGAACACGAATCGATGTCCGAGTCCGGCCGGCAGTACACGCGGCGCGCTCGGGACGGGTCGGAACGGCTGAGCCGGATCCTGACGGCAATGAGCGAGGCCAGTCGGGTCGAGCAGGGCATTCGCTCCGCCGGCCGTATACGGCTCGATCTGGCCGAGCTGCTGGACCGGAACGTCGCCAGCTATCGTCAGGCCTTCGGGCGAGCGGTCGATTGCCGGCTTCCTGATGAACCGTTGTGGATCGAGGGTTCTCCGGACCTGCTTGCGCAGATGCTCGACAAGCTGATGGATAATGCGGCGGATTTCTGCCCCGACGACGGTCGTATCGCATTCACGCTGACCGCCGATGCTGAGCACGGCGTCATTCTCGTCGATAACGCCGGGCCGGCGCTGCCGGCGCAAATGCGGGGCGAATTGTTCGAATCGATGGTCTCGATCCGGCCTGAGAAAAGGGGCGAGCCCCACTTGGGCCTCGGACTGACGATCGTTCGACTTGTTGCAGAGTTTCACGGCGGCAACGTTCACGCGGAAGACCTGCCGGACGGGGTCCGTTTTACCGTCGTACTGCCGCAGTGCGAATGAGTGGTTCGATCGCCGCGCCGGCGGTGATTGCCTGACGCCAATGCGCGCCGGATCCGCCGGTAAGCCCTTTTGTAGTCGCCGCATCTGCCATTTCGGCGCGACGTTTGGTAGAATCTCGGCCCGTGAGATGAAAGAGGCCGCCTTAGCTTACGATTTGCAAGAAAATCATAAGCTTACGTGAGTTTCCTCGCAACGACTCGAGCGGCCATGAACCGGCCGAACGCTGTTGTCGCGAGCCCCGCCTCAGGCGGACGGTTAAAAAGGGCCCCGAATGGGGCTTTTTGTTTGGGCCCGGGGGAGGCGCCCGAACGCGCGGCGGAGCCGCGAAGGTGAGTTTTTAGGGTGGGCCGCTGGCCCATTTTTTGTGTCTACGAAGGAGATACGACGAGACAACGGATTTGCGATGAGCGTGACCAGGGAACAGTTGATCGAATTGATCGAGCCGGCCATCGAGGCGCTCGGCTACGAGCTATCGGACGTCGAACTGAGTCTCGGTCACGGCAGGGGCCTGGTGCGCCTGTTCATCGATAGCGAACAGGGCATTACGCTCGAAGATTGTGCGCGTGTCAGTCACCAGGTGAGTGGCGTGCTCGACGTGGAAGATCCGATCGCCAGCGACTACAACCTCGAGGTGTCGTCGCCGGGTGCGGATCGAAAGCTCGTAAAACCGGAGCATTTCGACCGGTTCGCCGGCAACGTCATCAAGGTGCGCCTGCGACGGATGGTTGACGGGCGCAAGCGCATCACGGGGCAACTGCTCGGGCGCGAAGACAACGAGATACAGGTGCGATTGAACGAGAAAGATCTGTCGATTGCGATCGAGGAAATTGAAGTGGCCCGCTTGGTACCGGACTGGAACGAGTTCGTTCGAGCCGGCAGGGCATAGAAAACGAATCCGGAATTGGCCTGACAGCAGGCCGGAGTTTAGACGAAAGAGATGAACAGCAAGGAAATTCTGATGGTGGTCGAGGCCGTCTCTAACGAGAAGGGCGTCGAGGAACAGATCATCTTCGAAGCGATCGAAGCCGCGTTGGCGTCGGCGACGCGCAAGCGTTACGGCGAAGAGATCGACGTGCGCGTGGCGATCGACCGTGACACGGGCGAGTACGACACGTTTCGTCAGTGGCTGGTGTTCGAGGACGAGTCCACCGAGCTCGAGTTCCCGGACCGCGAGCTGCGGATGATCGATGCCGTCGATATCAATCCGGACGCGGAGCCGGGCGGCTATGTCGAAGAGCCGATCGACTCGGTGGAATTCGGCCGTATTGCCGCGCAGACCGCGAAGCAGGTCATCGTGCAGAAAGTGCGCGAGGCGGAACGCGAGAAGATCGTCGAGGAGTACCAGGATCGCGAGGGCGAATTGCTGAGTGGCATCGTCAAGCGCGTCGATCGCAATGGCGTGTACATCGATCTCGGCGGCAACGCCGAAGGATTTGTGCCGCGCGAACAGATGATTCCGCGTGAGCCGGTGCGGCCGCAGGACCGTCTGAAGGCATTGCTCTACGAGGTAAAGTCCGAGCAACGCGGGCCGCAGCTGTTCATGACCCGTTCGTCCCCGCAGTTCCTGCTCGAGTTGTTCAAGATCGAGGTGCCGGAAGTTGGCCAGGGCCTCATCGATATTCTCGGCGCGGCCCGCGACCCGGGCCTGCGCGCCAAGATCGCGGTTAAGAGTAACGATGCGCGCATCGACCCGGTCGGCGCTTGCGTCGGTATGCGCGGCTCACGCGTGCAGGCTGTGTCGAACGAGCTCGCCGGCGAACGCGTCGACATCATCCTGTGGGACGAAAATCCGGCGCAGTTCGTGATCAACGCTATGTCGCCAGCCGAAGTGACGTCGATCGTCGTCGATGAGGAAAAGCACAGCATGGATATCGCGGTCGAAGAGGACAAGCTGTCCCAGGCGATCGGCCGCGGTGGTCAGAACATTCGACTTGCCAGTGAGCTGACCGGGTGGGAACTCAACGTCATGACCGAGGCGGATGCCGACGAGAAGAGCGAGGAAGAAGCTCGCAAGATTCTCGAGAGCTTCATGAAGCAGCTCGATGTCGACGAGGACGTCGCGCTGATTCTCGTGCAGGAAGGGTTCTCGACGATCGAGGAGATTGCCTATGTGCCGGCCTCCGAGTTGCTCGCTGTAGAGGAGTTCGACGATGGCATCGTCGACGAGCTGCGGAATCGAGCGCGTGATGTGTTGCTCACGCAGGCGATCGCGAGCGAAGAGGTTATCGACGACGCAGAACCCGCTGAAGACCTGCTCGAACTGGAGGGCATGGATCGCGCCCTCGCATTCGTGCTGGCCAGCAAGGGCATCGTGACGCGGGAGGATCTGGCCGAACAGGCAATCGACGATCTCGAGGAAATCGAGGAGCTCGATCCCGAGCGCGCCGGTGCGCTGATCATGAAGGCGCGTGAAATCTGGTTCGAGGAAGAAGAGGCCCAGGCCGAGTAGGCGCCGGGTCGCGGAGCAAGGTATATGTCCGAGGTCACAATCACCCAATTTGCCGAAGTCCTGAAGGTGCCGGTCGAGCGTTTGCTCGCGCAGCTCGAGGAAGCAGGTATCGAAAATGGCGGGCCCGACTCGCTCATCACTGACGATGCAAAGATGGAGTTGCTGACCCACCTGCGGAAGGCTCATGGGCGCAAGGGCGAAGACGTCAAGGCGTCACCAAAGAAGATCACGCTGAAGCGTCGCTCGCAGAGCGAACTGCGCCTGGCGGGCAGTCAGGGCCGCTCGCGCACGGTCAACGTGGAAGTTCGCAAGAAGCGGACCTACGTGAAGCGTGACGTGCTCGAGAATGCCGCGCGCCAGGAGCAGGAGGCGATTGAAGCCAAGCGAGTTGCCGAGGAAGAAGAGCGTCTAGCCGCACAACGTCAGGCAGAAGAGGCGCGCGAGGCCAAGGCCCAGGAGGCGCGCCGCGAGGAAGAAGAGAAAGCCCGCCTCGAGCGCGAGGAAGAAGAGCGTCGCGCGGAGGAGGCCCGCAAAGCCGAAGAACAGCGTGCGAAGGACGAGGAGATCCGGCGCCAGGCCGCGGCCGCGGTTGCAGGGCCCGCGCCTGAAGCCGCCAAGGATCGCGGCAAGGGCAAGCCCGGTCGCAAGGGCGACAAGGGCGACAAGGGCACGCGTTATGGTCGCAAGGAATTGCACGTCGCGACCGACGTCAGCGGTCGGCGCAAGAAACGGCGCACGCGCCGGCGTCCGGTTTCGGTGTCCGTGGACTCGCAGCACGGGTTCGAGATGCCGACGGCACCGGTCGTTCGTGAAGTCGAGATTCCGCAGTCCATCAGCGTTGCTGAACTTGCTCAGAAAATGGCGATCAAGGCCAACGAAGTCATCAAGATCATGATGAACATGGGCGTCATGGCCACGATCAACCAGGTCGTCGACCAGGATACGGCCGTGCTCGTCGTGGAAGAAATCGGGCACAAGGCCAAGCCGGTCAGCGAGGGCGGTGTCGAAGAAGAGATTCTCGATGCCGTCGAGGTCACGGGCGATGAAGTCGATCGTTCGCCGGTGGTCACGATCATGGGTCACGTTGATCACGGCAAGACATCCTTACTCGACTATATCCGTCGCACCAAGGTCGCGGCGGGCGAGGCCGGTGGTATTACGCAACATATCGGTGCTTATCACGTCGAAACCGATAAAGGCGAAATTACGTTCCTGGATACACCGGGACATGCGGCGTTTACGGCGATGCGCGCGCGAGGTGCGCAGGTGACGGATATCGTCATCCTGGTCGTGGCGGCCGATGACGGCGTGAAACCGCAGACGGAAGAAGCCATTCAACATGCGAAGGCGGCCGGAGTGCCGATCGTGGTCGCGGTCAACAAGGTCGACAAGCCAGATTCCGACCCTGACCGCGTCCGCAATGAGCTGTCGGCGAAAGAAGTCGTGCCCGAAGACTGGGGCGGCGACACTCTGTTCGTCAACGTCTCGGCGCAGACCGGCGAAGGCATCGACGAGTTGTTGGAGTCAGTGCTGCTGCAGGCCGAGGTTCTCGACCTGAAGGCCGTCGCCGACGGGCCCGCAGCCGGCATCGTGATCGAGTCCACGCTCGAGAAGGGACGCGGAGCCGTCGCTACGATCCTCGTGACGCGCGGCACGCTGAAACAGGGCGATTCCATCGTCGCCGGCAAGGAATACGGTCGCGTTCGGAATATGCTCAACGAACTCGGACAGAAGGTCGAGAGCGTGGGACCATCGATGCCGGTGTCCGTCCTTGGTCTGTCGGGCACTCCGGAATCGGGTGACGATGTCCTGGCGCTCGAAGACGAACGCAAGGTGCGCGAACTCGCCGAGTTCCGCATGTCGCGGTCGCGCGACGTCAAGCTGGCGCAGCAGCAGGCGGCGAAGCTGGACGACGTGTTCAGCCAGATGAAGTCCGACCAGTTGCAGTCCGTCGCCATTCTGATCAAGGCTGACGCACACGGCAGTGCCGAAGCGTTGCGCGATTCCCTGAGCAAGCTGGCGCACGAAGAGGTCAAGGTGAACGTCATCGCCAGTGCCGTCGGCGGCATCACGGAGTCTGATGTCAATCTCGCGGCTGCGTCTCAGGCGATCATCATCGGCTTCAATGTCCGTGCGGATGCGTCGGCGCGAAACGCCGTCAAGGAAACCGGCGTCGATATTCGTTACTACAGCATCATTTATGAGGCGATCGACGACGTGAAGGCGGCAATTACCGGGTTGCTTTCGCCGGAAGTTCGCGAAGAAATCGTGGGACTGGCCGAGGTCAAGGAAGTCTTCCGCTCGCCGAAGCTCGGCAATATCGCCGGCTGTCTCGTGGTCGACGGGTACGTGAAACGCAGCAACCCGATTCGTGTGTTGCGCGACAACGTCGTGATCTTCGAGGGTGAGCTCGAATCCCTGCGTCGCTTCAAGGACGACGTCAACGAAGTTCGCGCGGGCACGGAGTGCGGTATCGGCGTCAAGAACTACAACGACGTCAAGGATGGCGATCAGATCGAGTGCTATGAGCGAGTCGAGGTCGCCCGTACGCTCTAGTCATGCCGCGCGACTTCCACCGTAGCCGTCGGATCGAAGACCAGATTCAGCGCATCCTGAGCGAGGTCGTGCGGACCGATGTCCGTGATCCTCGATTGCACGGCGCGATCATTACCGCGGTTGACGTTTCACGCGATCTTTCCGTTGCGAAGGTGTACTTCACCGCACTCGATCCGGAGCAGGACAGCGGCGAGTTGTCGGACGCGTTCGCTTCGGCGATGAAATTTATTCGCGGGCGACTCGCGCAGCAGTTGACGGTTCGGCATGTTCCGGAACTCCGATTTCACCATGACGACTCGATGGCGCGCGGCGAGGCGATGGACCGGCTGATCGAGGACGCGGTCTCGAGCGATTCCGGAAAGCGCGACCCGACGGACGACGAGTTGAACTGATCAACACGGTGGCGCCTGACAAGGGAACAAATGACGGCGTTCGGTCCCGTCGGCGAACCGGATCCCGACGACGCGAACAACGCGCGGTCGACGGGCTGTTACTGTTGGACAAGCCGATCGGACTTACCTCCAATGCGGTATTGCAGCAGGTGCGGCGATTGTTCCGGGCACGGAAGGCCGGGCACACCGGCAGTCTCGACCCGCTGGCGAGCGGCATGCTGCCAATATGTTTTGGGCACGCGACCAAGTTGTCGGCATACCTGCTGGATGCGAACAAGACCTACCGGGTCACCGCAAGGTTTGGCGCGCGAACGGATACCGCGGATGCGGACGGACAAATCGTTGAAGAGTCGCCGGTCACCCGCGTCGATCGGGAGGCCCTGGAAACGGCGATGAGCGGTCTGCGGGGAGAGATTCTGCAGGTGCCGCCGATGTACTCGGCCCTGAAGAAAGACGGCAAGCGGCTCTACGAACTGGCACGCGCGGGACAGGAGGTCGAGCGTAAAGCTCGCCCGGTGACGATCCATGAATTCGAGATCGAAACCTGGGATCCTCGGCAGCCCGTCATGCGTGTTCGTTGCAGCAAGGGAACTTACGTCCGCACCTTGGTCGAAGACCTGGCGGCGGCTGCCGGCACGCTGGGCCATGTGACCGCGCTGCGCAGGTCGTCAGTCGACCCGTTCCCGCCGGAGGGCCTGGTGACAATTGCAGAACTCGAGGCGGCGGCGGCGCAGGGTACGGACGAACTGGACCGGTACCTGCGGCAGATGGACGAGGCGATCGACGACTGGCCCGCCGTTTACCTGAACAGCGACCAGGCCTACTATCTGCGGCACGGCAACCCGGTGCACGCGCAGGCAGCCGGAGATCCGGGCCTGGTCAGGCTCTACGATGCCGACGAGCGCTTCTTCGGGGTCGGAGAAGTGTTGCGGGACGGGCGTTTGGCGCCGAAGCGACTGTTTTTGGACGCCGGTTAACACGTTGACCGATTGGGAGCCGTGACCGGGGATATTTGGGCTGTATCTATTCTGAATTTGCAGCTACAATACCGCGCGAATTCAAAGGGTAAGCAAAGAAGTAGTACGTACAGGAGATCCGTGAAATGTCTCTCTCGGGAGCACAGAAAACAGAAATTATCGAAGCATATCGGCTGGAAGATTCCGATACCGGTTCGCCGGAAGTTCAGGTCGCGCTGTTGTCCGCACGCATTGCGGAATTGACCGAACACTTCAACGACCATAAAAAAGACCATCATTCGCGGCAGGGTTTGCTGCGCATGGTCAACCGGCGGCGCAAGCTGCTGGATTACCTGAAGTCGAAGGATAGCGACCGCTATCGCAATCTGATCAAGAGCCTCGGCTTGCGCCGTTAGGCTCATCAGCGACTCCATCAACGGAATTTCGGCTGCACTGACGCTCGTACCGATACGGCGAGGTCGGTGCAGTCGCGCATGATTCATACAGGAAAAACACGTGAAATCTATCAAGAAAACATTTCAATACGGTGACCAGCAGGTCACCCTCGAGACCGGCGCGATTGCGCGACAGGCAGACGGCGCGGTTTTGGTCAGCATGGGCGAGACCGTCGTACTGGTCACGGCAGTGGGCCGCAAGGCCGCTGACCCCGGTCGCGACTTCTTCCCGCTGACGGTCAACTACCAGGAGAAGACTTACGCGGCCGGCAAGATACCGGGCGGCTTCTTCAAGCGTGAAGGTCGTCCGACGGAGAAGGAAACGCTGACGTGTCGTCTGATCGATCGCCCGATCCGCCCGCTGTTTCCGAAGGGCTTCAAGAACGAAGTACAGGTTATTGCGACGGTAATATCCGTCGACACCGACATCGATGCGGACATCCCCGCGCTGATCGGCGCGTCGGCGTCGCTCTCGTTATCGGGTATGCCGTTCCGCGGCCCGATCGGTGCGGCGCGCGTCGGTTACATCGACGGCCAATATGTTCTGAATCCGAAGCGCAGCCAGTTGGTCGAATCGAAACTTGACCTCGTGGTAGCGGGTACCGCCAACGCGGTGCTGATGGTCGAATCCGAGGCTGATCAGCTTGCCGAAGACGTTATGCTCGGCGCGGTCGTATTCGGCCACGAGCAAATGCAGACTGCGATCAACGCAATCAATGAATTGGCAGCGGAAGCGGCCAAGCCGTCATGGGACTGGCAGGCACCCGAAGCCAACCCGGCGTTGGCCGAAGCGGTCGCGGCTCAGGCCGAGTCCGAGCTGACGGCAGCATATTCGATCAGCGACAAGCAGGAGCGTTACGGCAAGGTCGGCGATCTGCGCAACGCGGTCGTTGAGGCGCTTGCCGGCAGCGAGTCAGCCGAGTTTTCGGCCGATGAAGTCGCCGGTGCGTTCAGCAAGCTCGAGAGCCGCATCGTTCGCCAGCGTGTACTCAATGGTGAGCCACGTATCGACGGGCGTGATACGACGACCGTGCGGCCCATCTCGGTCGACACGAGCATTCTGCCCCGCACTCACGGTTCCGCCGTGTTCACTCGAGGCGAGACGCAGGCGATCGTCGTGGCGACGCTCGGCACGGAACGCGACTCGCAGATTATCGATGCGCTCGAGGGCGAGTTCCGCGATCGCTTCATGCTTCACTACAACTTCCCGCCCTATTGCGTGGGCGAAACGGGTTTCATGAGTGGCCCGAAGCGCCGCGAAATTGGCCATGGGCGGCTGGCGCGTCGCGGCATTAGCGCCGTATTGCCAACGGCGGAAGAATTCCCCTACGTCATTCGAGTCGTCTCAGAAATCACCGAGTCGAACGGTTCGAGCTCGATGGCCTCGGTGTGTGGCACCAGTCTGGCGCTGATGGATGCCGGCGTGCCGATCAAGGCCCCGGTCGCGGGTGTCGCG
>JBLYYV010000224.1:0-5679 GCA_048550095.1 Gammaproteobacteria bacterium | reverse complement strand
GGCGGGGGCGACCAGGAACCCGGTCTCCTCATCCACGACGAGCTCCGGATTACCACCGACATCAGTCGCGACTATCGCTCGCCCCGTCGCCATTGCCTCAAGAATAGTGTTTGAAATCCCTTCGTTCAGGGACGGCATCACGAATACGTCGAGGCCTGCGAGCACGCTCTGAATATCGTCACGCTCGCCGGGCACCCACGTCAGCTCGCTCACGCCAGCTTCGACGAGTGCGTCCATGACTGCTTGACGCAATGGCCCGGCGCCGACGATGACCAGCCGCAAACGCCGGCGGGTCTCCGCGTCCTCCGTCACAAGACGGATAAACGCACGCGCGAGCGTCATCGGATTCTTGACTTCGGCCATTCGGCCCACCATTCCGATAACCAGGCAATCTTCGCCCCCGAAATCGGGCCCGTTCAAGCGCACACGACCTTCAGCCGGCGGTTCGAATTTCTCCGTATCGACGCCATTGCAGATATGCGTAATCGAGTTTCGAGGAACGCCGACCTGTTGACTCAGCCAGTCCGCCAGATCCTTCGATACGGTGACATGGCGGTGGATGAAACGCGCGCACACGCGCCTCAGCCTCCGGTAGCGTGTATTCGTGCCGTGGAGGTCCGATACATCCCAGCCGTGTTCGCCGTGGATCCTGAACGGCACACCGGCCAGCACCGCCGGGATAACCGCATCAACGGTGCCGAGGTTCCGCGTATGAACGAAACGCGGCCGCAATCCGCGAAGCGTCCGCCATAAGTGCCAATAGACTGCGAGGTCCTTGCCGGGCTTCTTGTGCAATGCAATTACCGGCACGTCCGGCGAGTCGATCCGTTTGCGAAAATCGGTGTATTCGGTCAGGCAGATAATCGCCTGCCGATATCGAGAGCTGGGAATCCGGTTGACGAGATTCACGATGCCGTTTTCGAGCCCCCCGACATCGAGCCGCACGATCACGTGTGCGATCAGCGGTGGCGTATCCGTCACACCGGATCTCCGTTGCTCACCGGTCCGCGGCGCCGACGATTCTCGATACAACGCTCGACCAGCCCGTCCAGCTTTCGCATTGACGCCCGCCAATCGTGATTCGACACCACCCGAGCCCGGCCGGCATCGGCAAACCGCTGCCGCTCGGCGCCGTCCGACAGCAAGCGCAGGATTCCGTCGCGATACTGCGCGGGGTCGTCGGCCACGAGGAGATGCTCGTCAGGCACGGCATCGACACCCGGAGCGGCTTCCGCGCTGGCAAGGACCGGGACGCCCATCGCCATCGACTCGAGAATCTTGTTCTGTGTACCGCGTGCGATCGACAAAGGGGCAACCGTCAGGGCCGCCTCCCGGACATGCGGGCGAACGTCGTCGACCGAGCCGGTCACTTCGACGCCGGGCAACTCAGCAAGCTTTTGAACCCCCGGCGATGGACTCGCGCCGACGATCCGCAGCCTGGCCTCAGGCCTGGCCCGACGTACGTCCGGCCATACTTCGCGACAGAAACGAAACATGGCTTCCTGGTTGGGAAAGTAGTCCATACGCCCGACGAAACAGACCAGGTTCGAATCATATTCGCCGGAACCGGGACTGAAATAGTCGGTGTCGACGCCGTTCGGAAACCAGCCGCTGTCTACCCCCGTATCGAAATCGTCGAAGGTCTGCAGTTCGGCGCGCGTCGTGCACGTGCACAGGTCGAACTGGCGCGCCAGGCGCTGCTCCTCGCGCTCCAGTTTCACCCCTTCGAGCCAGTATCCGGCTGCCAGCGGAAAGCGACGGCGGCGTGAGTAGATCAACCATTTTTGTGAATCAATATCACCGAGGTCGAATAACTTGGCCGGACCGCGCAGGTCCGCAACGTAACCCGCAACGGAGGAGCAGTGCACGATCACCAGATCGAATTTCTGCTCGCGTTCGGCCGCTCTGATTCGAGCCGCAAGCCGCGGCGAGTAGAAATAGCCCATACTCGAGGGAACCCGTGTCGGCAGGCGCAGCAGCATTCGGGCCCATGCCGCCGTGCTCGAAACGGTCTCGATCATTGTGCGCGTGCAATGGTCGGCGAGTCCCTGCCCTTCCCTCAGTTCCTCGGCCGATCGCGCGAGCGACGCGACCGTGACCTGATGCCCCTGCTCATGCAGGTGGCGAATGATATTGAACGGTCGAATCTTGCCGCCGCGTTTCGGCGGGAACGGCAACCGGTGACAGACGAACAGCACGTTCATGACGCGCAGCCCCCACCGATTTCTGCGGCGAGGTCTTCGGCGCTCTGACCATCGAGGTACATTCTGCACCAGAGTTCCAGGTTCAGAAGGCTGAGCAGGTGATCGGTATTGTCCGCCCGGCTCGATTCGTGAGCGCGAATCGTCGCATCGACGCCCTCCCAGTCAAACAGGCCGCGGCTTTTCACGGAGCTCTCGGACAAGACGGACTTGAGCACGGGCGACAACTCTCGCTTCAGCCATGCGCCCATCGGCGCGCCGAATCCGCGCTTCTTACGATATAGAATTTCGTCCGGTAGCAAGCCCGAGAGCGCACGCTTCATGACATCCTTGAGTTCTCGTCCACGAATCTTGTGCTCCGATGGCATCCGCGCGGCAAAATCAACGAGATCCTGGTCCAGCAGCGGTACACGACACTCCAGCGATGTCGCCATGCTCATCTTGTCGGTAAGCATCAGCAGATCGTCGGGCAACTGCGTCGCCAGGTCCACCGCAAACATTCGCTGTAGCGGATCGCCGCCGTAGCGATCGAACGCGTCTTCGATTGCGCGACCCGGCCGCAGATCCTTCCGGCCAAGTAACCCCTCGATCTGCTCGTCATCGTAAACGCCGATGTACGACGTGTAGCGATCCTCAAAAGGCAGCTCGCTCGACAGGATGAAGCTGCGAGCGTAGCGCGACAGGTTCATCAACGGGGAATGGCGGTCGCTGGGCAATAGCCGGGCCATCGGTTGTAACAATGACCGTCGCAGCATGCCCGGAATCAGGTGGTAACGCTTCTGGTAATACTCGCCGAGATAACGACGATAACCGCCGAACAACTCGTCGCCGCCGACACCGGACAGAATAACCGTCACACTGCGACGGGCAAACTCGGAGACCAGGTAAGTCGTGATGAATGCGGCGTCGGCCATCGGTTCGTCGAGATGCCAGATGAGCTGAGGCAGCAGTGACGCAGCATCTGGCTCTACGATAATCTCCTGGTGATCGGCGCCGAATAGTTCCGCGACCTGCCGGGCATACGGGAGCTCGTTGTAGTAACCGCCTCCGCTGGATCCGCCGAATCCTATCGAGTAGGTCTTGACCGGCCGATCGGAATGGCGAGACATCAGCGCGACAACGCTGCTCGAATCGATACCGCCGCTGAGAAACGCGCCAAGCGGTACGTCACTGACCATCTGCGCCTTGACGGCAGAGTCCATCAGCGCCAGCAGCTCTTCCGCCCACTCCCCGGCACTCTTCGACTCGTCGACCTCATTCGGCAACGACCAGTAACGCCGTATGTCGACACGACCATCCTGAACCGACAGGACGCATGCCGGTGGGAGCTTGCGGATTCCGCGAAACATCGAGTACGGAGCCGGGACATAGCCGAGCAGCAGGTATTCCGCCAACGCTTCGGATTCCAGCTCGGCGCTGACGCCCGGCACCTGCAGTATGGCCTTCGCCTCGGACGCGAAAATGAGCCGGTCATCGTCGTGCAAGTAGTAGACGGGCTTGATTCCGAGCCGGTCGCGGCCGAGCAAAAGCCGACGGCTTCGCGTATCCCAGAGGGCGAAGCCAAACATACCGCTCAAACGTTCTACGAACGCGTCCCCGAATTCCTCGTACAGATGAACGATGACCTCGCTGTCGCTGGCCGTGCTGAAGCGATGTCCCTTTGCCTGCAACTCGGACCGCAGCTCGCGAAAATTATAGATCTCGCCGTTGCAGACGGCCCACACGGTGCGATCTTCATTACTGATAGGCTGGTGGCCGCCGGCCACGTCGATGATCGACAGGCGTCGCATGCCAAGCTGGATGTCCGCGTCGGCATAAGCCCCCTCGTCGTCGGGTCCGCGATGACGGGTTATTCGGCCCATCGCAGATAGCGCCGCCGCATCGGGCGTATACCGATCGCGCAATCTGACAATGCCATGTATGCCACACATAGCGCTACAGGCAGCGGTAGACGCGGGCGCGCCGTGTGCGATTACGATCGAAAAAAAACAGCATCGTTGGAGCGCTCAAATTGCTTCTTGGTAGGCCTGCGCGATCGTCGTCCAGCGAAAGTCGCCCAGCAAGCGGGCCAGTTTGGCCTCGAACTTGTCGAGATTCACGTAGTGACGGAAACGGGATAATCCATCGATACCTTCGACGCGGGGTTGTCCCGAATCAATTTCCCACGGGTGGAAATAGAACATTGCCGGCTGCTGGTCATCGCGATGAACGCGGCCAATGCCCCATCGAGACCACGCGTAAGGAAGCAGCCGAAAATAGCCCCCGCCGCCACAGGGCAGGCGCATGCCGGCGAACTCGAAAGTCGTCACCGGCAGCTCGACGATATCCGCGGACTCGCGGCGGGCCGCGAATCTGTGTGCATCTCGCATACTGCCGTAGCGATCGTGGCGCACGGGAAAAATGCTCGAGCTATAGCGATGTCCGGTCTCGGCGAGCACCTCGTAAGCCCACGGTATTCGCTCGTCAATCGAAAAACTGGCTGCTCGATACCCAACGACCGATTGCCCGGAAATGTCTTCGAGCAGCTGTTTGGTGCGCACGACATCGTCCCGAAATTCTTGCCGCGACTGTTCGTGGACACGCACGTGGCTATACCCATGACTGGCAACCTCGTGACCCTGTTCCACGGTTTCGCGCACCAGCTCCGGGTATCGTTCAGCAACACAACCAAGAAAAAAGAAAGTTGACTTCGCCCCTTTGGATGCAAAGAGCTCGAGAATTCGACGCATGTTTGCCTCCACCCGACTCTCGCAGCGTGGCCATTGATCACGGTCGATGTAAGGAGCGAATGCGGAGACGTGGTAGTAGTCCTCCACGTCGACGCTCAGCGCATTGAGCATGCCACCGGCGGGCATCGCTGAGGCTGTCGCGGCATTCTCCGACATATTCCGTACCTTCCTGGTAAACAGCCAGATCTAGAAAACGCGTGCGCAGTCCATCGGCGTCTGCCCGGTGTTTCTGCCTTCAAACTCGCCGCTGCCGGCGAAATTCCATTTCACGCGCAGAGCCGCATTGACTTCGTTCCACTCAAGGGTCTCACCGCTTTGGTCCTGGTAGCCAACCAGCGCGCAAAGCTCGATCCTTCGGCCAAGACGATACTGTAATCGCGCATTAGTTCGATACAGGTCACTCGTGCTGGCCCCACTTTCGTTGCCCGAATCGAACTCCCGTCGGTTCCACTCTCCAAATATCGAAAATGTTGTTCGCAACCCGACATTCCAGGATAGGTTGAGGCCGGCGCCGACCGACTTGTCGACCGAGGTCACGACGAGGGGGTTCATCGGCATGATCTCGGGAGTGAATACCTGCTCGTTGTCCCCCCAAAAACCATACAACAGCGTGTTACCGCGATAACGACGCAAACGGTAGTTCACAGTCGCACGCTTGCGCAGCGATCGGATGCCGGTACCGGGGCGTGTTACGCCGTCGTCGGGCGTTAGCGACTGTCCCGCAGACGGCGTGATACCGGCGTCGACGT
>JBLYYV010000223.1:0-4076 GCA_048550095.1 Gammaproteobacteria bacterium | reverse complement strand
GACGGTGTCACCGAACCGAAGTTCGAGCTGGGACCGAACGCCAAGGGTACGAAGACCAACATTGAACAGCTCGACGAAGGCGCCAAATACTCGTGGCTGAAGGCACCGCGCTGGCGCGGCAACGCGATGGAAGTGGGCCCGCTGGCCCGCTACCTTGTTGCCTATGCGCGCGGACGGGAAGACGTCAAAGGGCCGGTCGACCAGTTACTGTCCGACCTCGGCCTGCCGATCACGGCGCTGTTCTCGACGCTGGGACGCACGGCCGCCCGCGGCCTAGAGGCTTCGTGGGCCGCGCACAAGATGCGCGATGTCTACGGCGAGCTGATGGCGAACCTGAAGAACGGCGACACGGCCACGGCAAACATGGACAAGTTCGACCCGGCCACCTGGGACAACGACGTCAAGGGCGTCGGCTACGGCGAGGCGCCACGCGGCGCGCTCGCGCACTGGGTGCACATCAAGGACACCAAGATCGAGAACTATCAGTGCGTGGTGCCGACGACGTGGAATGCTTCGCCGCGCGATCCCGAAGGCGGTATCGGAGCCTACGAGGCGGCGCTGCTCGGCACGCCGTTGGTGAACCCGGAGCAGCCGCTCGAGATCCTGCGGACGATTCATAGCTTCGACCCGTGCCTGGCTTGCGCCAGCCACGTCATCTCGCATGACGGCAGGGAGTTGACCAAGGTCAAGGTGCGCTGAAGGAGAAGATCATGGCTGCTAGCACTAAAGACGTGGTAATCACCGAGAACACACCGTTAAAGGATCCGATCTATGTGTTCGAGGCGCCGGTGCGGCTCTGGCACTGGACCCATACCCTGTCCATCATCGCCCTGATCGTTACCGGCTACCTGGTCGCCAACCCGCTCCCCTCCATCAGCGGAGAAGCCAGCGACCACTTCATGTTCGGCACAATACGGCTGATTCATTTCGGTGCCGCCTACGTGTTCGCGATCGGCTTTGCCGTTCGCGTCTACTGGGCGTTCGTCGGGAATAAGTGGTCGCGCGAGCTGTTCATCGTACCGATCTGGAAGGGCAGCTGGTGGGCGGGCCTGTGGCATGAGATCAGGTTTTACACGTTCACGACACGCACGATGGGCAAGCACATCGGGCACAACCCGCTGGCGCAGGCCGCCATGTGGCTGCTGAACGTCGTGCTCGGTTTCTTCATGATCGCCACCGGATTCGCGCTCTACAGCCAGGGCACCGGCGCCGAAAGCTGGGCGGATACATGGTTTGGCTGGGTCTTCGTGCTCGTGCCCAGTTCGCAGACGGTGCGTATGTGGCACCTGATGGGCATGTGGCTGATGCTGCTGTTCGTCATCGTGCATGTCTACATGGCCATCCGGGCCGAGATGATGTCGCGCAGCAACAGCGTCGGCGTCATTCTCAGCGGCTGGCGCACGTGGAAAGACGACGGGCCCATGAAGCCCCGATGAGTTCGCCCACCTCTATCGCACCGGATGGTGATCCCGGAGCCTTTGACACGCTGATCCTCGGGATCGGCAACGTACTGTGGGCTGACGAGGGCTTCGGCGTTCGGGCAGTCGAAGCGCTGCACGCACGCTACACCTTTCCCGATGACGTGCGCATCATGGATGGCGGCACGCAAGGCATCTTCCTGTTGCCGTGGGTCCGCAACGCGAATCGACTGCTGATATTCGACGCCATCGACTTCGGGCTGCCACCGGCATCGCTCAGAGTGATTCGGAACGACGACGTGCCCTGCTTCATGGGCGCTAAGAAAGTGAGCATGCACCAGGCAGGGTTCCAGGAAGTCCTGTCGACCGCGACCTTGTCCGGCGATCTGCCGGACGAGCTCGTGCTGGTCGGCGTGCAACCCGAGAAACTCGACGACTACGGCGGCAGTCTCCGGGACAGCATCAAAGCGCAGATCGAACCGGCGATCGACGAAGCGTGTCGTATCCTGCGCGAATGGGGCATCGAGCCGGAGGCGCGTGCCGAGACCCTGAGCGGCGAGCAGCTTATCGGACCCGATGCCCTCGACATGAACGACTACGAGCGCGGTCGCCCCATTGTTGGCGGAGACACGCGATGAGTCACGTACTGATCGATCGCCTGCTCGACGAACTCGGTTATGTCGAAGTGTCGATGAGCAATCACGACGAGTTCGTCACACAACGCGGCATGAACGTATTGTTCTTTCCGGGCAATCCCGACACCGTCAAGGATTCCACCGACGTTGCCGTCGTGTTGCCCGAACTGGTGAATGCCTTCAAGGGCCAGCTTACGGCGGGCGTCGTCACGGACGTGCGCGGCGACGGCGCCGAACTGCAGAAGAAATACGGATTCGGCGCCTATCCGGCGCTCGTTTTCGTCCGCAGCGGCGAGTACGTCGGCACCATCACCCGCATTCAGGACTGGGCCGACTACCTGAACGAAATCAGCGACCTTATGGTGGCGCCGGCGAAGCGCGCCCCCGGCTTCAGCATTCCGGTGGTCCCGGGCTAACCACCGCACCTGCGGAGATATCGATCATGAAACTCAAGGACATCCCCGTTATTCCGGTCGGCCCTGGCAGTCAGCCCGAGGAGTCGGACGGCCAGAGCCTGTCTTACATCGACATGCCCAGCGACATGGCGAAGTTCGAGCGGCCGCAGGTACCGGATCCTGAATCCGTCGCGCACCTGGCCGGTGCACGCGACGCGATGAACTGGCTGCGCAAGGCGCTGGCGCAACATGGCACCCAGAATGAGCCGCAGCTGGCCAATCTCAGCGAACTGGATGCGGAGTCGCGCGAACTCGTGAACCAGATACTCGGCGAGGGCGAGGTGAGCCTGACGTACACCGGTGCGGTGCGTGCGCGCATGCAGGAATCGGTGCTCGCAGGCGTGTGGCGCACGCTCTATCTCGATCAGGATGACAACGTGACGGTCGACCTGCTGGAAGTCGCGGACGTACCTCACCTGGTCCATATGCCCGACAATAACCAGCGACCCGTCGACATCGATCAGGAAGGTGCGCCGGCAGACGTCATGAACGCGATGCCGATTCTCGCGGAGCTGGAAACTCACTGCGAGCGATACACCAACGACCAAACACCCCATGTAGTCAACCTGACGCTGCTACCGCTGTCGGACGCGGACGTCGAATTCCTCGACGCGCGACTGGGCCGCGGCCCGGTCGACGTGTTGTCGCGCGGCTATGGAAAATGTCAGATCATCAGCACGCAGGTCGCGAACGTCTGGTGGGTGCGCTACTACAATTCGATGAATACGCTGATCCTGAATACGATCGAGGTCGTTGACGTACCGCAGGTGCTGCGTGCCGCGCCGGAGGATCTGGACGACTCGGCAAACCGCCTCGAAGAAATCATCGCGCCCTACTGGTCGGACGTCGCATGACGCAAACGGAGTCGCCAACGCCGGACGGCACCGAACGGCTCTCCGACGACACCCGTCTCGAGTGCAAAATCTGCTGGCACGTATATGACCCGGCCGTCGGCGATCCGGTCGAGCAGATTCCACCGGGGACGCCGTTCAGTCAGCTGCCCTCTTACTGGCGCTGTCCGGAGTGCGACAGCGCGCCGGATGCGTTCCTGCCCATCGTTGATTAGACAAGGGTTGATTAGACGAGGGTCGATTGAGCTATGGTGGACCGAGCCATAGTAGACAGAAAATTACCCGCGAGCCCATGACGAATGAAGTGACACAACTGGTCGAGCGATTCCGCATCATCCATGCCGAGCGCATGGCTGATCTGCCGTTGTGCAATCCGCGACTCGAGGTCGAGGCGGTCGGGTTCCGAGAATTCGAAGACCTGCAGCTCGGCGTCCTGATCACGCCATGGTTCATGAACCTCGTGCTGCTATCCGGCGAAGACGCTTGGGCCGATTGGCCGCAGGGATCGAAAAGCGAGTGGACACTGCCGGCCGGCACCGAGGAATTCACCACAGGTCATGACGACGAAATTCCGACGTACCTGACGGCCGTGTTGTTCCGGACGGTCCAGGACTTCGCCGACCAGGACATGGCGCGGGCGGTCGCCGAGCGAGTCATGGAAAACCTGTTCGTCGAGCCGGAGCCCGATCACCCGTCGCTGAGCAACGAAAAACCCGT
>JBLYYV010000222.1:0-7146 GCA_048550095.1 Gammaproteobacteria bacterium | reverse complement strand
CTGCACTGCCGGCAGCATTGCGACCGACAGCACGACGGCAATTACGACCCGCACGCGCGCGGGCGCGAACACGGCGCCCAGCACCGGCGCGATCAGGACGAGCCCGATTACGCGCATCGACGCCCACATTGGGGCGTTGATGGAGTCGGCGATTTGCAGGACGCTGAGCATGGTGTTCGTTAATCCCTAGCCGATCATTGTCGGAATCTGGTTAAACAGGTTGATGGTGTAGCTCATGATCAGCTGCAGCATCCATGGGCCGGCGATCATCAGCACGATGACCAGCGCCATGAGTTTGGGGATGAACGTCAGTGTCATCTCGTTGATTTGCGTGGCAGCCTGCAGCACGCCGATCAGCACACCCGTCGCGAGCGCGCTCAATAGCAGCGGTGCCGCGAGCATCGTGGTGACGGTCAGCGAGTTGCTGACGATCGTGAGTACGGATTCAGGTGTCATCGCGGCGTCCTCAAACCGTGAAACTCGTGGCTAGCGTCCCGACGATCAGGCCCCAGCCGTCGACGAGTACGAACAGCATGATCTTGAAGGGGAGGGAGATCAGCATCGGCGACAGCATCATCATGCCCATCGACATCAGCACGCTCGATACAACGAGATCGATGATCAGGAATGGAATGAATGTCAGGAAGCCGATCTGGAATGCAGTTTTGAGTTCGCTCGTCATGAAGCTCGGCAACAGGACCGTCATCGGCACGTCGTCGAGCGAGTCGTAGCCGTCGCTGCCGGCCAGCCCCGCGAACAGTTCGAGGTCGGGCTCACGCGTCTGGCTGAACATGAAGCCGCGGAGGGGGCCCTGCGCCGCGTCGGCGGCTTCGAGCAGTTCGATCTCGCCGGCCATGTATGGCTGCACGCCACTGTCATAGACGTCGTTCATGACGGGCGCCATGATGAAGAAACTCAGAAACAGCGCGAGGCCGATCAATACCTGGTTCGGCGGCGTCTGCGGCATGCCGATCGCCTGGCGCAGGATGGCCAGCACGATAACGATGCGCGTAAATGACGTAGCGGCCAGGATCAGCGAGGGCAGGAATGTCAGTGCCGTCATCAGCATCAGGATCTGGATGCTGACGGACCACGTCTGTCCGCCGGCCGCATCGTCGGCGATCGTCACGGCAGGGATGCCGACGTTCGCGAACGTCATTGCCGGCGCCAGCAATGCGACGAGTAATACGAGTGTTCTGAACGCGTACTTCATTCCGTCGCATCCATGACATCTGAAAATTTGGGGGTGCTCGGCCGCGCCTGCATGACGTGCAGCGAGCGCATACCGCTTGGACCGACGCCGACGAGAATTTCTTCGTCGTTGACTCGCAGCAACACGACTTTGTCCCGGTTGCCCAGCGATACGCCGCTGACGACCTGGATCAGGCCGGACTGCAGATGACCGCCGTTCTTGAGTCGTTGCGCGACCCACGCGAGTGCGCCGACGATGGCGAGTACCGCGATCAGGCTGCCGAGCATGCGCAACGCCGGGCCCCACATGTCGGC
Source organism: Gammaproteobacteria bacterium (assembly GCA_048550095.1). GTDB lineage: Bacteria > Pseudomonadota > Gammaproteobacteria > Steroidobacterales > SMWD01. The sequence goes on along the minus strand of JBLYYV010000222.1, from coordinate 5,640 downwards.
CGCGTTCGTTCCGTCGGCGAGTCCGCCGGCGGTTGCGCCGGTCTCGGCAAGCGCTTCAGCGCCGGGCAGTGACAACGCCAGCGAAATGGCGGTGACCGTCAGTGCGATTGAAGAAAATCTGGAACGCATTCGATTGGCTCCTAGGCCTGGACCAGCGCTTGCTCGGCCGGCGCGACGATGTCGATCAGGCGGATGCCGAACTTGTCGTTGATGACGACGATCTCGCCGCGTGCGACGAGCGCGCCGTTGACGATGACGTCCAGCGGCTCACCGGCGTTGCGGTCGAGTTCCACGACGGCGCCCTGCGACAGGTTCAGCAGCTTGCCGATCGTCATTTCGGTGCGGCCGACTTCCAGCGCCAGCGTTACCGGCACGTCGAGGATCAACTCGACGTCGGGTCGCGGACCGCCGCCGCCGTTGCTGCCGACATCCTGGAAGTCGGCGGCTTCGAATTGCCCGGTCGACGAAGTCGCTTCCTTCGGCTGTTCGGCCTCCGGCGCGTTCTCTTCTTCCGGCGTATCGGGTTTCTCGGAATCAGTCATGGTGCTCTCCCAGAATGCGGGCGTTGATCAGGCGCTTGACCTGCACGGCGTTGTGGCCTTTGAAGACACCGAAAGTGCCCTCGGCGACCGGCTCGTGGCCCGCGAATATCGTGATGCTCGATGGCTGGTCCATCGCGATGACGTCACCCGGTTGGGCGCTCGTAATGTCGCGAAGGTTGATCTTCGTTTCGGCCAGGATCGCGCGCAGGTCGATCTGTGCGTCACGCACATCGTTCTTCAGCTGTGCGCGCCACTTGACCGACTCGGCTGCGGATTCCTCTGCCTGCCCTGCGTCCTGCAGAAAACGCAATGGCTCGACGAGTCGCGCCGGGAAGACCGTCTGTAATTCAAAAGTCTGATCGCGAATCTCGAAGCGGAAACCCGAGACGCTGACCGCGTCTGAACCGCCGGCCACGGATGCGAAGATCGGATTGGTCGCTATGCCTTCCTGCTCGAAATCCAGTTCGATGAACGGGCTCCACGCTTCCTTCAGGTCTGCGCAGACGCGATCGATGAAACGGCGCACCAGGCGCTGTTCCATCGGCGTGAAGTCCCCAACCTCGAGTGAGCGTTCGCCGTGACCGCTGCCGCCGAAGAATACGTCGACGAGCGCGAAGATGAACTCGGAGCTCATGCAGATCGTGCCCTTGATATCGTTCGGCTTGATGCGAATGATGTTGAGTCCCGTCGGTACCGGCAGCTGACGCGCATAGTCACCCCATCGATACGACATACTGGGCAAGACGGTGATGTCTACGGATTCCTGGAAGAATTCGCGGCCCGTCGTCTTCAGCAGGCTAATCATGCGTTCGCTGATCGACTCCAGCGCGGGGACCTGGTCGGCGACGATGCGCTCCCAGTGATCCGGGTGCAGGTCGCGTACCTCTCCTTCGCGCGCGCCGCGCAAATCGTCGGAGTCTTCCGCCAGGTCTGCCTCGCGCAGCGCCTGCGTTTCTTCCTCGGTCAGTACGTCTTTTTGATCCATCGTAGTGACTTGAGCTGTTATTGAACGACGAAGGTGGTGAAGTAGAGGTCATCGATGCCGGGCTTGCCGGTATTGCGCTTCAGGATGCTGCGGATCTCGCCGAGCGCCTCCTGTCGCAATGCCTCCTTGCCTTCGGTGTTGGTCAGTTCCGTGACCGACTTGCCGCCCATCAGCATCAGCAGGTTGTTGCGAATCAGGGGCAGGTGCGTGGTGACGGCCTGGATGGACTCGTCCTCGCGCGACATGACCTCGACCGTCACCTGCAGGAAGCGGATCGCCTCCTGATCCTCGAAGCTGACCACCATCGGCGGATCGAGGGCGAGGTAGATCGGCGGGCCGAGATCGGCGAGCTTCTCTTCCTCGGTCGGTTCGGGGAGTGCCGGACATCCCGGCGTGACGTCCCGCATGAATTGGCAAGCCAGCATCGGGCCAACGAGTTGGCTCGCGATCATCAGGCCGAACAGGCCGACCGCGATCATCACCGTCTTGACCATGCCGCCGCCGCTACTGCTGGTGCTGGCTTCGGCTTCTTCCGTGGTCGCAGTTTGTTCAGTGTCTTCTGCCATTTGACTAGTTCCGTGGATAACCTGCGTGTTACTAAGCAAGTCCCGTGCCAAGTCAAATGGTCGAGAAAAATATCAATTAAAACAGATAGTTATGATTCCTACCGAAGGCCCCGGTCAATCGTTTGACGGTCCATTGGCGCGACGTGCCAAGAAATTGGCCCGCGCGAACGACGGGATTCCGGCTCATGCGTAGAAATCGACGAGCCGATCAGACATGCGCATGATGGTAGGCCCGGCAGACGGATCGTTCGCGGACGGTGCATCCGCATCGAAATTCCCGGCGCGCCCGCCGTCCGGAGACGCATCGGGATTGGCCGCGAATCGCTGCGCGTCGTCGGACACGTCAGTCCCGACCAGGTCCAGGCCGTTGCTGTCGAACATCTCCCGCAACTTCGGCAGGGCCGACTCGATCGCTTCGCGCGCCTGGCTGCTGTTGGCGCTGAACCAGACTCTCGCCGTGTCGTCTTCAATCTCGATTCGCACGTCCAGCTGTCCGAGGTGTTCCGGGTGCAGCCTGATGCGGGCCGACTGCACGCCGCCGTCAGCCATCATCATCAGCCGTTGGCCGAGGCCTTGTGACCACTGCGTCTGATCGCCGAGTGGCTGCAACGGCCGTTGCCCGGACAACAGGTCGAGGCTTGTCATGTCCCCGGGGCGGGCCGTTACGGCGCCGGTCTCGATCGGCGGGGGCGTCGCCGGTGCGGCATTCAGGCTGAATTCGGCGGTTACGCGTGCGCCGCTTGGCAGATCGGCGCGTTCGTTCGCAGCCAGGCGCATCAGCCCGTCGGGCAACTGCCGTCGAGCGTCGCCGGATTGCGCATCGCCACCCTCGAGCGAGCTGTCGACGCCGCTGTCCGCGATCGAGAACGCGTCGAGTACGCCGGCTCTGAGCGAATCTGACCTCGTCGTATCGGTGGTTACCTCGCCGCCGGCCAATTGCGCGGCGGGAACCGGCCCCGCGAAGGATTGCCTGCCATTGGCTGACAGGGACGGGTCGGACACGTTCGCACCGTTGGTCGATGCGGCCCGCAGGGATGCCGCTTCGATTCGCGGCAAGCCGTTGTCGATTTCGGAGGTGTCTGCCGGCGCCTCCGCGGCCCATTGTTGTCCGGTTGGCTGTGCGGTGGCCAGGGCAATGCCACCCGGTGACAAGTTGCCGGTCTCCGGCAGCGGATTGCCGCCGGGCTGCGGCGGGTTGCCGGTGGGGACGTTGGCGTCCGCAATCGGCAGCTTCAGCAGATTCAGCGCGGTCGCCGTTTGCGGTTCCGGATTCGACGTCTCGGCAGCGTGCGGCGTCGTGGGCGCGTCTACGCTGCGTGTTTCCGTGGGCGCCTGCGCGTCGACGCTGTCGAGCGTTGCCGCGAACGAGCGCTGGCCGTCGGCACCGTGCAAACCCTTGTCTGGCGAGGGTTTCGAGCCGATGTCATCGGACGAGGACGACGTCCTGCGGGTTGTCGACGGCGCGTCATTGCTCCTGGCAGGCGGCGCCTGGCGCGGCGTCGTCGCCGCCACCATCTCGGTGCCGGCCAGTAGTGCTGTCGTCGCTTCACTCACGGTTCAACGGTTACCTGCTGTTTGCGATGTGTCGGCCACCCGGGCGCCGGTCACACGATTGCCTCGCAGGTGTAATTGCAGGATCCGTGCCAGTTTTTCGCAGTGAACCTCAGGTTTTGGCCGCGAACTGCATCCGGCCGATCTCGTCGAGCGTGGCCTGCTCGCGACGGCCTTCGACGACCTGTTCCTGCTCCTCGGCGCGCTCTCCATAACGCTTGATCGCCATCGATTTCGAGCGGACCTCGTTCCAGTCTTCCATCTGCTGCTCGAGTTGATCGCAGAGGCGTTCGACCAGTTCCTGCTGATGGCGCACGCACACCTGCAGGCGTTCGACGAACTGGCGCCGACTCCGCACGAGCGCGATATCGACCGTATCGGACTCCGATGCGACGAGTTCGCGGTACTCCTCGAGATAACTTGTCAGCTGCACGAGGCGCGTTTCCTCGGACTGCAGGTTGAAAAGCTTGTCGGACACCTTCTGCGCCATCAGGGTCTCTTCCCGGGCTGCGATGTCATGGATGGCTTTAATGCGTTTCGATCGGGTCATGATGTGATTCCTTTCCTTCATGCTGTGGGTTCGGTAGTTGCGACGATCGCGGTGTCGGGCGGTACGGCGACCACCGGCTGACTGCGGATCACGGCATCCAACTGAGCGATGCTGTCGTTGAGTCCAACCGGGCTGCCGAGTGACTGACCCAGGAAACTTTCGATCATCGGCCAGAGCTGCACCGCGCGATCGAGTTGCGGGTCGCTGCCCTGTCGATAGGCGCCGACCGTGATCAGGTCCCGGTGACGCATGTAATACGAATAGATCCGCCGAAATTCCTGCGCCGTCGCGAGGTGTTGTGCCGAAGCGATGCGCGGCATCGAGCGGCTGACGGACTGTTCGACGTCGATCGGCGGGTAAATGCCGCTCTCGGCGATCTCTCGCGACAGCACGATGTGACCATCCAGGATGGCGCGCGCCGCATCGACGATCGGGTCCTGTTGATCGTCTCCTTCGGCGAGCACGGTGTAGAAAGCGGTGATGGAGCCGTCGCCGGACACGCCCGTGCCGGCGCGCTCGACGAGCTGTGGCAGCTTGGCGAATACCGACGGCGGGTAGCCTTTCGTCGCCGGCGGCTCGCCGATGGCGAGACCGATCTCGCGTTGCGCTTGCGCGAAACGGGTCAATGAATCCATCAACAGCAAGACATGCTTGCCGCGGTCGCGATAGTACTCCGCGATGCTGGTAGCGACCCATGCACCGTGAATTCGCATCAACGGGGAACTGTCGGCGGGCGTTGCGACGACGACCGAACGCGCGAGTCCGGCCTCGCCGAGGTTGTCCTCCACGAATTCCTTGACCTCGCGACCGCGTTCGCCGATGAGTCCGACGACGATCACGTCCGCGTTCGTAAAGCGCGTCATCATGGCGAGCAGACTGCTCTTGCCGATGCCGCTGCCGGCGAACAAGCCGAGCCGCTGACCGCGGCCGGCGGTAAACAAGGCATTCAGCGATCGCACGCCGACATCGAGCGGCTGGTCGATCGGCTGACGCGCAAGTGGGTTGATCTCCTGTCCCTGCAGCGCCACGCGTTTGTCGCACAGGATCCGGCCTCGTCCGTCGAGGGGGGTTCCGGCACCGTCGATGACGCGGCCGAGCAGTTCGTCGCCGACGGCGACCTGGCACACGCTACTCGTGGGACGAACCCGCGCGCGCGGCTTCAGGCCACGCAGGGAGCCGGTCGGCATCAGGAACAGGCGCTCGCCCGAGAAACCGACGACCTCTGCCTCGACCTCGCTGTCGTCACTGGTCTGAATGAGGCAGCGCGCGCCGAGCGCGGCTTCGCAGCCCGTTGCTTCCATCGCCATACCGGCGACACGTGCCAGCTGACCCTCGACGATAACGCCCGGGTCCCGCACGCGGGCCAGCCGGCCGGCGACGCGGCCGGACCAGCGCTCGCCGCGTGTCGCGACGAATTCGAGCAGGCTTGCGTCAGGCATTGGAAAT
>JBLYYV010000221.1:0-7907 GCA_048550095.1 Gammaproteobacteria bacterium | reverse complement strand
ACGCCGGGCTCGTCGGACCAGTCGATCGGCAGCGTCGTGTCGGCACCCGCGACCTTGATGTTCAGGACGGTGCGGACGTCGATCGATGCCCGGGGTACGTGCTGCGCGATGAGATCGTCGCGGCACTCGTGCGAGGACAGGGCCACCATCGGCGCCAGGTCGTCCAGTGTCGCTGTCGCCAGGGGGCATTCGATCATTCGCTGACGGTAAGCGCGCAGCGGGGCAATGCCGATGCCGAAAGCCGACAATACGCCGGCCAGTGGATGCACCAGGATGGAACGGATGCCGAGTTCATCGGCGACGCGGCACGCATGTTGCCCACCGGCGCCGCCGAAACAACACAGGGTGAACTCCATCGGATCGAACCCACGCTGAATCGACACGCGCTTGATCGCATTCGCCATGTTATCGACGGCGATGCGCACGAATCCCTCGGCGACCTGTTCCGGCGACATGGGCCGGGTGGCGGAGACTTCTTTCGCCAGTGCCGAAAATTTCTCTCTGACCCGGGGGGCGTCGAGAGGCTCGTTACCCCCGGGGCCGAACACGCCGGGAAAGAACTCCGGCAGTAGTCGGCCGAGCATCAGGTTCGCGTCGGTCACCGTCAGAGGCCCGCCGCGCCGATATGCGGCCGGCCCCGGGTCGGCGCCGGCTGATTCCGGGCCAACCTGGAACCGGCCGGATGCGAATTTGAGTATCGAGCCGCCGCCGGCGGCGATCGTATGCACCCGGATCATCGGGGAGCGCATGCGCACGCCCGCGATCTCGGTGTCGGTCACGAACTCATACTCGCCTGCGTACAGGGAGACGTCGGTCGACGTACCGCCCATGTCGAAGCCGATCAGGCGGTCGCCGCCGGCCCGGCCGGACGCGCTGACCATGCCGACGACCCCGCCGGCGGGGCCCGACAGGATGCTGTCCTTACCGCGAAACAACGCCTCGTCGACGAGACCGCCGTTACTTTGCATGAACATCAGGTGCCGCGCCGACAGGCCCGCGCGCTCCAGCTCGCGCTTGAGTTGGCCGATATAGCGCGACAGCACCGGCGATAGATAAGCATCGGCCACGGTCGTGTCGCCGCGGCTGACAAGTTTGCGCAACGGGCTGACATCGTGCGACAGAGAGACCTGCTCGAAGCCGATGTTCCGCGCGATATCGCCGACGATTCGCTCGTGTGCCGGGTCGGCATAGGCGTGCATCAGGCACACGGCGATCGCACGGTAACCGGCGTCGAAATGTGTCTTGAGGTCGCGTTCGATGGCTAATGGGTCCGGCGGATCGAGGACCACCCCATGTGGGTCGACGCGTTCGTCAATCTCGATGACCGCTGAATAGAGCGCGTCGGGAAGCACGATATTCAGCGCGAAGATGTCGGGGCGATTCTGATAACCGATGCGCAGCGCATCGCGAAAGCCGCGGGTGATCGCGAGCAGCGTAGGTTCACCGTGTCGCTCGAGTAGAGCGTTCGTCGCGACCGTCGTACCCATCTTGATTGCGTCGATGTTCGCATCGCGCGCGCCGGTGTCGGCGAGGATGCGCTCGATGCCGGCCACGGCCGCATCTTCATAGCGCTCCGGGTTCTCCGACAACAGCTTCCGGACGATTAGCTCGCCGGTTGGCGCATACGCGATGACGTCGGTGAACGTCCCGCCACGGTCTATCCAGAACTGCCAGCCTGACGTCATGAAACTAATGTAGCATGACGATTCCGCAGCAATTCGATGTCGCATCGATCCGTCATGGCCGGCAAAAGCAGCAAAACCTTTCCGCGTATCTGGAACGTCGTGTATGCGATCCCGGAGGGGTGTGTCGCGACTTACGGGCAGGTCGCTGAACTCGCCGGCATCGGTCGTGGCGCGCGGATGGTCGGCTGGGCGCTCGGGCAGGCGCCCGACCGGGGTACGCTGCCGTGGCATCGCGTGCTGAACGCACAGGGCAAGATTTCCATTCCGCCGGGCAGCCGTGCTCGCGCCGAGCAGATTCGCAGACTCACCGCCGAGGGTATCGTCGTTAATGACGGCAAGGTCGACATGCGGCGATACAAGTGGGCGCCCGACGTCGACGAACTACTCTGGGGTCCCGCCGCGTTCAATGACATCATCAGCGGCGGTCACCCGGAAGAAGACAACCAGTAAAGGGGGCGCATCGGTATGGCCGGTGACATCATCTGTTTTTCGCACGGGCAGGACAGCGGCCCCTGGGGATCGAAGATTCAGCGGCTCGCCGATACCGCCAAGGCGGCGGCATGGACCGTCGAATCACTCGACTACCAGGGCATGGCCGATCCGCTGGCCCGCGTCGACAAATGCGTCGACTGGTGTCAAAGACAAACGGAGCCGGTCGTCCTCTATGGCAGCAGCATGGGCGGATACGTGTCGGCCGCGGCGGCGGCCCGCGTGCCGGCCCGCGGCATGTTCCTGCTGGCGCCGGCGCTATTCATGCCGGGTTACGAAGAGTACATGCCCGATCCGCTGCCAGACTGCCCTACGATGATCGTGCACGGCTGGCGCGACGACGTGGTTCCGTATGCGGGCAGCATCAAATATGGCGAGGAGACCGGCGCGAGCGTCGTGCTGATCGATAGCGACCATCGCCTGACCGCCGATATCGAGCTGATCGACCGCCTGTTCGCAGACTTTTTGCGGCGCCTGCGATCCGCTTGATCGCGTCTGCCGCGCGATGCTCAGCTGCCGCGCGAGGCAATTGCCGCGAGCCCCGCAAGGGCCGGATATTCGGCGAGGATCAGCAGCGTCGGAATCGACTTCAGGTATCCATCGTAGCGGCCTTTCGCCTCGAAGCGTTCGCGAAACCCGGAGGCCACGAGTCGCTCGCGATGCCGTGGCGCGATGCCGCCGCCGATGTAGATGCCGCCGAACGCGCCAACCGTCAGTGCGAGATTCGATGCCAGCGTGCCGAGCAGTCGGAAGAACACCGCGAATGTTTCGTCGGCATTGACGTCCCCGCCCTCGGCGCGCGCCGAGAGCTCGGCCGCGTCGATAAGCTGGCCGCCGTGAAGTGCTCGATGGAGCAGACTCAGCCCGGGTCCCGAAATCAGACGCTCTCCCGAGCAGTGTCCGAACTCGGCGCGAACCTGGGCGATCACGCGTTCTTCTTCCGGGTTGGTCGCCGGCAGCGTCGCGTGACCGCCTTCACCGGGCAGCGCGATCCATTGTTCCTCGACGGGTATCAGGCTCGCGACGCCCAGGCCGGTACCCGGCCCGATAACACCCTTGGGTTTGCCCGGCACGATCTCCCCGCCGCCGATCTGCTGCAGTTCGTCGGGACCGAGTGCCGGTAGCGATTGCGCCAGCGCTTCGAAGTCATTCAACGCATGCAGATCCTGCAGCTCCAGCGCATCGCGAATGGCGCTGATGGAGAAGCGCCATTCGATATTGGTCATGTGCACGTCGTCGCCGCGCACGGGTGCGGCGATGGCCAGCGCGCCGTTGCTCGGGCGGTCTGCACGCGGAAGGGATTCGATATAGCCCGACAGCAACGACTGCAGTGACTCGAACTCGCGGTTGACGAATACCTGGACGGCGCCGTGGCGTCCGTCCGGGCCCGTGATCGCGCAGCGCGTATTCGTGCCGCCGATGTCCGCCAGCAGACTCGTCATGATTCGAGGCGCTCGCGGGCCTCGAGCAGCGCATCGACGAAATTCGTGCGCCAGGCCGTGATGCTGTTTTTGCGCAGCGTGGTCAACATGCTCTGATGGCGTTCCCTGCGTTCCTCGAGCGGCATCAAACGCGCGGTCTGCAAGCCGTCAGCGACACCATCGATGTCGTACGGGTTGACGAGGACGGCCTCCGTGAGTTCCTGGGCCGCGCCGGCCAGCGTCGACAATACGAGCACGCCCGGGTCCTCGGGGTCCTGCGCCGCGACGAATTCCTTCGCGACGAGATTCATGCCGTCGCGAATTGGCGTCACGAGGCCGATCGTGGCCTCACGGAAGAAACCCATCAGCACGTTTCGGTCGAACGCGCGGTTCAGGTAGCGGATTGGTACCCAGTCGATGTCGGCAAAGCGCCCATTGATCTCGCCCGCCGCCTGCTCGAGAGCCTCGCGGATGTCCTTGTAGGCGCGGACGCCGGAGCGCGTCTTCGGCGCGATCTGGATGAACGAAACATTGCCGCGCGTCTCTGGGTAATTTTCGAACAGCTTCTCGACGGCGCGGAACCGTTCTTCGAGTCCCTTGCTGTAGTCGAGGCGGTCGACGCCGATGATCAGGTCCCGGCCATGCAGATGGTGGACCATGCGCTCCGTCTTCGCAGAGCCGTCCGGTCCCGCGGCCACTCGCTGGCACCCGTCGACGTCGATGCCGATCGGGAACACGTCCGCGCGCACCCCGCTACCGTTGTTGGCCGCGCGGCGGTCGGCACTCGTGACGCCGCCGATGTCAGGCTGCGATACGGCCTCGTTGAACGAGCGCAGGTCGCCCGGCGTGTGGACGCCGACAATGTCGTAAGCGCAAAGCGCGCGGAGCAGTTCACGGTATACGGGCAAGACCCGCAGTACCTCGATGTCCGGAAACGGCACGTGCAGGAAGAAACCGATCGGATTCTTGACGCCCGCGCGTCGCAGTTCGGACGCGAGTGGAATCAGGTGATAGTCATGCACCCAGATAATGTCGTCGGGTTGCAGCAGCGGCTTTAGCTTGCGTGCGAACAGGCTGTTGACCCGAAGGTAGCTCTCATACTCGCGGCGGTCATACCGGAAGAATCCGAGCAGGTAATGACAGACCGGCCACAACGACGTGTTGCTGAATCCGTTGTAGTAGAGATCGTAAGAATGACTGTTGAGGTCGATCGTCGCATAGGTAATTTTCCCATGCTGTTCGAGCTGCGCGTCGCCCGGCTCGCCCTCTATGGTCTTGCCATTCCAGCCAAACCAGATGCCGCCATGTTCCTCCAGCGCGGCGAGAATGCCGACGGCCAGGCCGCCGGTCGATTTCGTTTGCCCGGTCGGCCGGGCCACGCGGTTCGAGACGGCGACGAGTCGCGTCATAGCGCTTCCTCCCATGAAATGCTGAGGCGCATTGCCGCATTGATAATGCCGACCATGCTGTAGGTCTGCGGGAAGTTGCCCCACAGCTCATGCGTCTTCGGGTCGAGATCCTCGGACAGGAGCCCGAGGCTGTTGCGGCATTCCAGCATCTTCTCGAAAAGCTCGCGCGCCTCGTCCTTGCGGCCGGTCGCAGCGAGCGCATCGATGTACCAGAAGGTGCAGATGTTGAACGCGTTCTCGGGTTCGCCGAAGTCATCCGGGACCCCGTAGCGGAACAGGTGGTCGCCGCGCCGGAGTTGTGACTCGATGGCGTTGACCGTGCTCAGGAAGCGCGGGTCATCGGCCTCCAGGAACCCGAGGTGATGCAGCAACAGCATGCTGGCGTCCAGTTCCGGCCGACCGAAACTTTCGGTGAACGTTTGCTGCTTGTCGTCCCAGGCGTTGGCGCAGATCACCGCATGGATCCGGTCGGCTTTCGTCTCCCAGTGCCGGGTTCGATCGTCGAGACCGAAGTGCTGGGAGACCTTTGCGAGGTGATCGCAGGCCGCCCAGCACATGACGCTCGAGAACGTGTGTACGCGCTGCCGGCCGCGATACTCCCACAGCCCGGCGTCGGGTTTGTCGAACAGCTCGGCCGCCTTCTCCCCGAGCACCTCCAGGCGCTCGAAGTTCTCGACCGTCGCGGGTTCCGGCATGCGCTCGTCGAAGAAGTATTGCGTCGCGGACAGCACGACCGCGCCGTAGACATCGTTCTGCACCTGCTCGTACGCCTGGTTGCCGACCCGCACCGGGCCCATGCCGCGGTACCCGGGCAGACTGTCGACCTGCCACTCCGTCAGCTTCGATTTACCGGTGATGCTGTACAGCGGTTGCAGGGTTTCGGTCGAGTCGTAAGACACGTTGAGCACGTAGCGCAGGTATGCGCTCATCGTCTTGGTCGCGCCCAGGCTGTTGAGTCCCTGGATCGTGAAGTAGCTGTCGCGCAGCCAGCAGTAACGATAGTCCCAGTTGCGCCCGCTGTTCGGCGCTTCGGGAATGGATGTCGTCATCGCCGCGATCACGGCGCCGGTGTCTTCGAATGTGCACAGCTTCAGCGTAATTGCGGCCCTGATGACTGCCTCCTGCCACTCGTACGGAATCGCGAGGCTGCGGACATAGTCCTGCCAGTAACCCTTGGTCTCGCCGAAATGTTCCCGGGTGATTTTATCGACGGATTCGGGAATGCTCTCGTCGTTGCCGAGGATCAGATGCTGCGTCTCGGTCAGCGTAAATTCCCGTTCTTCCATGATCGCTGTCAAAGAGACGTCGGTCGTCAGGCGCAGCACGAATTCCGGCATGACGTAGCGAATATGGTTGCTGCCGCATGTGATCTCGGGATCTTTGGCGCCGTATCCGGATGCCGGCCGAATGCGCAACCGGATGCGCGGCCAGCCGTTGACCGGCGTCAGGGTGCGCATGAACATCACGGGGTGGTAGACGCGGCCGAACAGATCGAAGCGCGGGCAGAAATCCGTGACGCGCACCGCGCAGCCTTGTTTGTCATACAGCGTGGTCTGCACGATCGCCGTGTTGCGGATGTAGTGCTGCTCGGCGCGGTCGAAATCAGCGACCTCGATGTCGAAGAAACCGCGCACGGGCTCCGGGTCGTCCCCCATGAGCAGCCGGCAGAAAGTCGGATTGCTGTCGAACTGCGGCACGCATGCCCAGGCGAATCCCGCGCGCTCGTCGATGAGTGCGCCGACCTGGCAGTTGCCGATTACGGCGAGGTTAAGGGATGACACACATCGCTCCTTTATAAATTCTCATGACGGCTCAGCGGCGCCAGCCAGTTTCTCACGGCGCTGACGTCCTCGAGTTCGAAACGCGCGGCAGACTCTTCGTCGATCCGGCCGACCTTGATCGATATCCCGCCCATCTCGTTCACGACCTTGAAAGCATCTTCGTCGGTGACATCGTCGCCGACAAATACCGGTTGCCGGCCGGCATACGGTGGCGCCTCCATGAAGCGGGCGACGGCTGTGCCCTTGGTTGCGCAGGCCGGGCGTAACTCGAAAACCATTTTGCCATTCTGCATGACAAAATCCGGACCGAGGCGCGCGGCAATGCGCCGCACGGCTGCGCGAACCGGCTCTTCACGGTCCGGCGCCAGCCGGAAGTGGATTGCCATGCCGTGGCCCTTGTCTTCGGTCAGCAGTCCATCGGCCGATTCGGCCAGTTGCGTCAATTCCTCGCGTGCCCAGTCGGGGAACGACCGGGTTGTGACCGCATGAACCGGTCCGCTGCCGTCGCGGTACTCGAGTCCGTGCACACCCGCCGCCGGCAATTGCAGGGGATCCGTCAGCTTGTCGAGGTCTGCAATCGAGCGCCCGGTTACCAGCGCCAGCGCGCCGCCCAGCGCGGCGTGCACATCGCTCAGCGTTGCCAACAGGCTTTCAGGCACATGAGTCAGGTCGGGACGATCGACGATGTGCACGAGCGTGCCGTCGAAATCCAGGAACAAAGCGATCTTGTCGAACGAATCGAGTTGGGGTGCCACGGACATTGCGCGACGATAACTCGTAAACCCGTGAATGTAACGCTTGGCAACGTTTTCAAGGCAAAAAAAACCGCCCCTGAGCGGGGCGGTGGATGGGCGCTGGAAAGTTTTTTTATTTTTCTTATGTGCCTGATCTTTGTTGTTGTTGTTTCAGGCTGTGGGGTTGTGTTGTGTTGTGTTGCCTATGAGGGCTGTGTTGTCATCGATATAAATGCAGTTAGCGTGCCAGCTTCCCGCTGCGCCGCCCCCCGTTTGACAGAATGCTCGCGGCCGCCGAAAAATTGTGACGTAGTCGACGTAAATGCGCGGGATGCGACTCGACTGCCGTGCGATGAATCGAGACGCAAGCGCGCACGCACGGCACATT
>JBLYYV010000220.1:0-2892 GCA_048550095.1 Gammaproteobacteria bacterium | reverse complement strand
GCGGAGCGGGCGTTCGAGAAACTCGGGCGGCGTTTCGACGTGCGCTTGTGTATTCGCAACCTGCCGGTCGAAGCCCTCGTGTCCGATGCGCATTTGTTCGAGGACCTGGACTTCGACGCGGCGCTCGTCGCAGCAAGGACCGGTTGCGCGGAGCTGACGATGCGCCGCGACGCCCGTATCGATGGCTACATACTCTGGACCGTCGTCGATACCGGTGGCGAAGCGTCGGTCGACTATCTGCAGAATCAGCAGGCATGGCTGCCCGCGTTCTTCCCGCTGGGTGAGACCGGCGCGGAACTCGGCGTGCCGGTCGCATGCGACGATCGGGTTGTCGCGCGATGGTCGATCGAATGTGCCGACGGCATTCACCCTGACTATCGCGTCGCGACGACGATCGAGCGTCGCGGCGGCATGCAGGACGTCTATGAGTACGCATCGCCGTACGATGAGACCGGGCTCGATGCGACACCGTTGCATCGCGCGCTATGGGCCGGCGCTGCGGCATCGAATGCTGCGTCCGAAGAGGCGGACAGCGCGGCCGCGGACATCCGTAGCTGGCTTGGAGAACGTTTGCCGGATTACATGGTGCCGGCGGACTGGGTGCGAGTCGAGGCATTGCCGCGAACGCCGGGCGGCAAGCTGGATCGCAATGCGTTACCCGCGCCCGGCAGGGAGCCGCTGCGACCGACGACCGCCGCACCCGTCTATTCGACGCGACTCGAGGCGGACCTCGCGAACCTGTGGCGTGAGATCCTGAATGTCGATGCGGTAGATCGTGACGCGGACTTCTTCGATCTCGGCGGGGATTCGATTGCGGCCGTCAGGCTGACCAGCGCCATGCAGCGCATGCTCGACGCGAACGTGATGCTGGTGGCCATATTCGACGCTCCGACCCTGAGCCGCCTCGCCGAGTACCTGCGCTTGCATCACGCCGGCGAGGTCGAGTCGAAGTATGCGTCTGGTTCGAGCGCCGATGAAGTCGCCGCAACCAGCGTCGACCTGCAGGAGATCGATGCGCCGCTCTCGTTCCAGCAACAGAGTTTCTGGTTGCTCGAGCAACTGTATCCGAATGCAGGCGGGGGCAACGAGCAATTCGTCATACCGTTGCACGGCGCGCTCGATGCGTCGGCCCTGGCGAGTGCCTGGAATGCCTTGCTGGAGCGGCATGAGATCCTGCGCACCTGCTTCCGCGACAACGATTCGGAGGTCAGGCAGATCGTCCGCCCGCATCAACAGAGGACGCTCGATGTGGCGTCGGTATCCGGCGATTCGGTCGGCGCAAGACGCACGCACGTGCGTGCCGCCGCCGCGGAGTCGCGCAACCGGGCGCATGATCTCGCGACGGGGCCGCTGATCGATGCGGCGCTGTACCGGGTCGCGGAGCGCGAGCACTATCTCGTGGTCGACGCGCACCACATCATCGCCGATGGCCTGTCGATACGCGTATTGCGCCACGACCTCGCGGCACTCTACGAGGCGCATGTGGTCGGCGGCGGCGCCGCGGCGCTGCCCGCGTTGCCGATGCAATATCGCGAGTTCGCGGTCCGCCAGCGCGCGGACAGCGACCCGGAGACGCTGGCGAGGCAGCTCGAGTACTGGTCCGAAGCTCTGCGTGGTGCAACGGATGCGGCCGGCCTGCCGCGCAGTTCGCACCGGGCGACGGACGTCCACCGACACGCGCAGGTCGGAATCGACATCGATAGCGAACTGGCCGACTCCCTGCGCGGTCTGGCGCGCGGCTCCGGCGCGACGTTGTTCATGACGCTGCTCGCGGCGTTTCGCAGCCTGCTGTATCGATACGCCGAAGAGGCCGATATACCGATTGGATCGCCGATGACGTGTCGGGACGCCGGTCCCACGCAGAACATCGTGGGCTGCATGGTCAACAACGTCGTGTTTCGCACGCGCGTCGACGGCGATGCATCGTTTCGCGAATTGCTGCGGATGGAACGCGACACCGCGCTCGCTGCATTCGGTCATAGCGCGGTGCCGTTCGAACGGGTCGTCGAGACCGTGGCGCCGCGCCGTCGCTTCGGCGTCCATCCGTTGTTCCAGGTTCTGTTTCTGTTCGACGCCGGCCGCGCGGAAGCGATTCGTGCGGCCGACGCCGAATTCGGGTTGACGACGTGGGCTGCGCCGCGCGGTTCGTACTGGGATCTCGAGTTATCGATGGTCGACGGGGGCGCCGGCCAGTCTATCCGCGGATACTTCGGCTACGCGGAAAAACTTTTCGATGGTGCAGTTGCCGGCGCGTTTCCGGCGAATCTCACGCAGTGGTTGCGGGCATTGGTCACGAACCCCGACGCCCCGGTCGCGCGGCTGCCGATGCTCGATGCGGCGGGGTCGCGACGCGTTCTGCAGGCAATGCGTGCCCCGGTCGCGCCGGAGTCCAAACAACAGACGCTGCATGGGTTGTTCGAGGCGCAGGCGCTGCGCACGCCGGACCGCACGGCCCTGATCGCGTCCGGCGGCGAGCGCACCCTGACCTATCGCGAACTCGATCGGCGTTCGAATCTACTCGCCGCGGAACTGCAGGCGCGAGGCATCGGTCGCGGCGACCTCGTCGGCATCGGCGCGGACCGCTCGCCCGACCTCGTGATCGCGATCCTCGCGACGTTGAAAGTCGGGGCTGCCTACGTGCCCCTCGACCCTGCGTATCCTGCGGCACGCCTCGAGTTCATCGCGCGAGACACCGGGATCGAGCTGCTGCTGGCGAGCGGTGCGTCGACCGCCGCCTTCGACAGCGGCACACAGGTGCTGCGGCTGGACCGTTTCGACTGGGATGCGCCTGCGGCGAAACCGTCGCCCGTCGCGAGCGGGCCTGGCGATGCGGCCTATGTCCTGTACACGTCCGGTTCGTCCGGACAACCCAAGGGCGCGATCGGTCAGCAT
>JBLYYV010000219.1:0-6670 GCA_048550095.1 Gammaproteobacteria bacterium | reverse complement strand
TGGCTGACCAAGCCGCGCTCCCGGCGCGAGATGATGGATTCCCTGATCAAGGCCGGCGGCGTCGCCGCCGGTGGCGCGATGCTCGGAGCCTGCGCACAACCTTCTGCGCCGCCAGCCGCGAAGCGCGAGCCGATCGACTTCAATGATCCGGTGCAGAGCATGCGCTCGTTTATCAAGCTGATCGGAAACCTGGATCCGACCGTCGAGACGCCGAGTTGGTTCTCCGGCATTCTGTACGCGGACATCCGCCGCGACCGGCCGCTGAAGCCGCTGATGGGCGTCGAGGGATTCGGCATGCTGCGTACCGAGCGCAAGTCTGATACGTCGTATCACGTCTTCAATCGCGAACTTGCGTTCTACACCGACCTGAAGACGGGCGAGTATCTCGATAAGTGGGTCAACCCGTTCACGAAGGAAGAGTGCGACGTCAAGTCGATCCATAACATGACGGTCAATGCACACATGATCGTGAGCGAAAAGGTCGGCACCGCGATCGAGATGGATTTCGACGGCAACCTGATGGAGGTGCCGTTGCCTCTGAAGTGGCTCAATATTGGCGACAAGCTGTTCTCGGACTTTGCGGTCCACACGATGTTCCCGAATGAGTTGAAGCCGGCCGAGTGGCCGCGCGAGTCGTCGGGCCCGGTTGCGCGCATTGCCGAGATCTTTCAGCGTGTCGCGGACCTCGCCGAGCTGGAGAACCCGGACGTCACGAGCGCCGACTACTCCGGTACCTGGACGCGCGTCGGCCCGTGGCTTCCATGGATGCGCCAGGGCCAGGCGGATGGAAACCTCGTATTTAGCACGTTCATGACGAAGCTGAATTCGATCGACGAACTGCCGCCGCGTTTCAAGGCGCGCATCGAAGAACGCCTGCCCGAGTATTTCCAGGCGCCGCCGCCCGACACCTGGGGCGGCAAGAACGACTCGAGCTTTAGCGTCTACGCGCGCGAGAACGAGCCGCTGCCGCCGAAGGAGTAGGCCGCGGCCCGGCGCGGGTTACTCGACCCGTACGCCTATCCAGAACGCGACGCGGCCGCGAATCTCGGCGGCCGCGTCCTTCGGTTCCGCGTAATACCAGGCGGCGTCGCGGTTGGTCTCGCCATCGACGACGACGTGATAGTAGTTCGCCGTGCCCTTCCACGGACAACCGCTGGTCGTGTCGCTGTCCTGTAGCAAATCGCGGTTGACGGATTCGAGCGGGAAGTAGTGGTTGTTCTCGACGACCACGGTGTCGTCCGATTCGGCGATCACGTGATCTTTCCAAACGGCTTTCATTACGAATGACTCCTGTTGATGTTGAGCGTCACTACCACGGGATCTCCTCGCCCGTATGAGAGACGAACCGACCGCTCAGCTCCAGACCATACTGGTCGATGACGTTGATGACGGCCTCGGCGCTTTGCTGCGGTGTGAGCAGCGGGAACTTGACGCCGGCGCGGTCCAGCGCGAGATTCATCATGTCTGTATCGACCTGGCCCGGCGATATCAATGCGACAGTCACGCCTTTGTCCTTCAGTACGCGCGAGTTCGACCGCATGATCATATTCAGCGCCGCCTTGCTGGTGTTATAGAACGCGATGCTGCCGCTGCGTACCGACGAAATGGAGCCCTGCGTACTCGTGATCGCGACGATCTTCTTCATGTCGCTTGATTCGACATGCGGCAGGAAGGCTTCGGCCATCTTGGTCGTGCCGATGACGTTGACGTCCATCACACGGCCGAACAGGTCGTAGTCGAAAGCGCCCAGGTTTTGCTCGTTGGGTTCGCCGAGGATTGCCGCATTATTCAGCAGTACGTCGATCGGGATGTCCTTCAGCCGTTCGGCCAGTGCGTCGATGCCGGCGTGATCCAAAAGGTCCATCTGTTCGACCAGGACGTTGTCGTACTCGGCCGCAATCGCGTTGAGCTCAATGGCCTTTTCGGGTTTGCGAGCGGTGGCGATGACGTTCCAGCCGCGCATCGCGTAGTTCCGGGTCAGTTCCAGTCCGATGCCCCGGTTCGCGCCGGTGACCAGGACCGTGCCGGTCACATCGCTGCGCTTGCTCGCGTCGATATCGATCGCGGCCTGTGCCTTTTTCGGGCCGGTGTGGCCGCCGGCGACGGCCGCGCCGGCGAATATGCCGCTGAGCACGACCGTGGCGGTTGTGAGCAGCAGCAGGTGACGTTTGAACATTGGGATCATGGCGATTCTCCGTGACCAGTAGCGGGGTGACTCGAGGCGGGTTCGGCAGCCCACTTTAATACGCTTTCGTGCTGAATGCGGTTCCGGATCATATCGGGCCACTCACTGGACCCGGCATCCTCAGTAGCGCATGCTGCGACATGCCGTCACGGAGCCCAGCGCATGACTGACAGTCCTGGTTCTTCAGTGCGAGCGTCGCGGCAGTTGACCCTCGGACTCCTGTTTGGCGTCGCATTCTTCAACTACATGGATCGCTACATGCTGGCCGTGCTGCTGCCGGCTATCAAATCCGATCTGTCCCTGTCCGATACCCAGATCGGCTTCATTACCGGCGTCGCATTCACGCTGTTCTATGCGACGCTCGGCATCCCGATTGCGCGACTCGCCGATCGCGGGAGTCGCCGGGTCATCATTTCCTGTGCACTCATGGTCTGGAGCGTCATGACGGCGGCCTGCGGCCTCGCCATGAATTTTGCACAACTGGCCGTCGCGCGCGTGCTGGTCGGAGTCGGAGAAGCGGGCGCGACGCCGCCGGGACACTCGCTGGTGTCGGATACGTTTCCGCCGTCGGAGCGCGCGCGAGCGCTGAGCATCATGTCGCTCGGCGCGCCGGTCGGGATCCTGGCCGGCTTCTTGCTCGGTGGGTGGCTGGCGACCCTGTATAGCTGGCGTATCGCGTTGTTCGCCGTCGCCGTTCCCGGCCTTCTGTTGGGCTTCGTTGTGTTGCGCTGTCTGCCCGAGCCGCCGCGTGTCGGAGCGGCAGCGGCGGAGCCGGTCCGTTTCGCCACCGCGCTGCGATCGCTGCTCGGAAACGCAACGTTCCGTCACGTATCGATCGGCACCGGGCTCTATACGGTCGTATGGCTCGGCGTCGTCCAGTGGTTGCCGTCCTTTTATATGCGTTCTTTCGAACTCGGACTGATCGAAGTCAGCACATGGCTCGCATTTATCCTGAGCGGGTCGCAAATCGCCGGCATGCTGATCGGGGGCTTTCTCGCCGATCGTCTCGGGCGCCGTGATCTGCGCTGGTACGCGTGGTTGCCGGCGGCGTCGATCCTGGTTTCGTTACCGTTCTTCGTATTGCCATTGCTCGCGAGTCACGCAACGCTCGCACTGCTGGCGATGTTTCCGCCTTTCATGATCAGCATCATGCAGGGGCCGGCGTCGTTCGCGACGGTTCAGGGCGTGGCGGATGCTCGCATGCGCGCGACGGCGGCCGCGCTGATGCTGCTGATTACGAACCTGATCGGTGGGCTGTTCGGCACGCAGACTGTCGGCATCCTGAGCGACTGGCTGAAGGCGAGTTACGGCGCCGACTCGTTGCGCTATTCGTTGTTGATCGTCGTGCTGGTGTTTGGCGCGTGGTCATCGTTTCATTACTACTGGTCCGCACGGACGATCCGGGCGGACTTCAATTAGCGCTATTGGTGTCCGCGGCCGTTTTGCCTAAGATGCACCCATGCATGCCGTGAAGCGCCGCAACCTCGTTTGGTCGATATTCGCTGTCGTGGCTGTATTGGTCGCGCTGAGTGGCGTCGTGGATCGAATTGGCGAAGCCGACGCGGAGGCCGCGCTCAAGCGGGCGCTGGTGACGTTCGCCGTATCTCGCGCTCTGAACGGCGCGATCTCGGTCGCACAGGGCACCGAGCTGGCGATCGAACCGGCGGGGGTCGGTGTGGTGCTATCGCTTGGCCAGGTGCTGGATCCGATCAACGATCTCGTCGAACGCTTTTCAGCGGTCATGCTCATCGCGGCGAGTTCGCTCGGTCTGCAGAACCTGCTACTCGATATCACATCGACGGGAATCTTCAACGTCGCGCTGATCTTCGCGGCGCTGCTCGTGCTCGTAACGGCGTGGTCACCCGGAGGAGCGACTGGACGCTGGTCGGATCTGTCGCGGCGAATCCTGCTCGGCGTCGTGTTCGTGCGTTTCGTGATCCCCGTGCTCGTGATCGTCAGTGCGCTCGTCTTCGATGTTTTCCTCGCGGCGGAGCAAGCCGCATCGATCGAGGCGCTGGAGGGCGTGCAGGCGCAGGTGGAGGAAATCAACGAGCAGCCCGCCCCGACGCCTGACCCGGATGATTCGGTCATTGACCGCCTCGGTGCGTTACTCGATCGTTCTCTCGACAGTGTGGATGTCAGCGATCGGCTCGAGCGGCTGCAGGCCCAGGTCTCGCAGGCGAGCGAGCATGTCGTCAATCTGATCGTGATCTTCGTGCTGCAGACGATCCTGCTGCCGGTCGCGTTTATCTGGCTGCTCGTCGAGGCCCTGAAGGGAGTCGGCAGGCGGCTGGCGAAAAACTGAACACGGCCCGCAACGAGTGTTGCGGGCCGCGGCTCGAGTTGGATCGCGTGTCGCGCTCTATTTGTGCAGGTAGGCCATAACGCGCCGTGAGCGCATCATGGGGATTAACATCAGTCCGAGCAGCGCGATGCCGAGCGTTCCCGGTTCGGGTAATGGCTGACCCTCGCCATACAGATCGATGCCGTAACGACCCTCGCAGTTCCAGCATGGTTTCGTCGTATAGGCCAGGAGGTTCTGCCCCCACAGCGTCAGGGTGTCGGCCGTAATCTTGTTGATCGGCATGTCCTCGAAGACGAAAGTCCCCTTGTTGCTCGTTTCGAGGTGCCACAGCGGGTCGAGGTTGCCGGGGGCGCCGCTGTAGTAGGCGCCGCCTAGGCTGCCGCCCGTGATGTTCACGCTGCCGAGTAAGCCAGTGATCATGCCGCTGATGTTGGACAGGATCGTGCCGTCCCATTCGCCGGTAATCGAGCCGGTGATGCGCTCTGCGCCGCCACACATGTAGAGCATATCGTTGCTGCCATTGCCGTCCATGTCCAGCGCGCTACCTCCGGTGCAGCCGCTCGCCTTGTGCAAATAGCTGCCCGACCAGGTTCCGATCTGTTTCTGGCCGAGTTCATATGTGATCGTCATTGCCGATGCATTCGACACTGCGACGAGCAGCAGGGGAATAAGTAATACCGAAATCTTGCTGCGCATGTGTTGCTCCTTGCTACGCTACGGTTGCTAACGTCTTTCCTTAGACGTCGGTTTATATAGAGCAAGATGCGTGCCAAGACTTCGAGGCGACTGAAACAGTCGGATTCAACGCGTTTTGCGGCATCGCTGGCGCGTTGTTGTAAAGAAAATCAACAACCGGAAAAGCGCAGGATTTCGCGAAAGTGCGTCGAAACGGCGACCAACGTGACCTGCTTCACGCGCGGACTGCCGAGTAAAGAGTTATGTCATGCGGTTCACGAGCAGTCGGATCAACCGGGCGAAGTCGCATGTGAAAAGAAATCCGACACGGGTCGTCAATGCCGTGTTCCCGACGCGCCGGCGAGTTCTGACAGATCGACGTAGCGGAATTGCACCGCACCGATGCCGACCGTATCGCCGTCCCGGAGTTCATGACTCGTCACGGGTTCGCTATTGACGTAGACGCCATTTTTGCTGCCAAGATCCTCGATATACGTCGTTTCACCGTCGTTGCTGATCCTCGCGTGTTGCCGGCTGATTGATTGCCAGCGCAACTGGATATCGCTATCGGCGGAACGGCCGATCGTCATGTCAGACTTGTATAGCGGGAAACGGATGGCCTCGTTGCCCTTGTAGGTCACGATTAACCGCGTCGTTGGTTTCACGTCCCCTTTGCGCCCTTCCTGACTGGCTCCCGACTTGCGCTGTTGCGCTTCGCTCGAGAGTTTTTCCGAGATGCGCGTTCCCAGCGCCTGCACGGTCGTGTATAGCGCGTCAATCCGTTCTACCTCGCGCTGCAGCGCCGCCGATGTTTCCTGCTGCGCGCGCAGTTCATTTTCCAGGTCGGAGATGGACGCGGTTTTCTCTTCGAGCGCCGCGGTCATCGAGTCGATCTTGCCGAGCGCTTCGTCGAGCGCCGCCTGCTTGGCGATGATCTGCTCGTCTCGACGTTCGAGCTGCGCGTCCGCGCGCGCCAGTCTTTCAACGTATGACTTGATTTCGTCGGCTGATCTTTGCGCCGCCACATCCATATCGGCGAGTCGTGACTTCAGCTCGTCGCGGCGCGCGTCCCTCGATTCCAGTTTGCTGGCAAAATCGGCATTGAGTTGTTCCGCGGCTGCTTTGGTTGCTTCGAGTTCGCCGATCTCCGCGCGCGCCGCCTCGAGTGCCTTGCGTTCGCTGTCGAGCGTATCGTTCAGCTGCGCGATTCGCCCGGCTTGCTCCTCGATTTCATCGTCGAACTGTTTCGACAGCTCATGCGCTTCAGCGCGGCGCTCATCGAGACCGGCCTCGGCGGTCGCGAGTGCGCCTTCGAGTTCCTCAATGCGGGTCCGTGCGCCCAGCAGTTCAGTGTTCATGGACTCGAGTTCATTTTCCAGCTGCTCGACCCGACCCTCCAGCTCTGTTTTCGTGCGGATTGCCTCTTCAGCATCGGCCGTCAGTTGTTCGATGCTGCGTACGTTTGCGACCAGCTTCTCCTGCAGCTCGGCATTCGTCTCTTCGCG
>JBLYYV010000218.1:0-7595 GCA_048550095.1 Gammaproteobacteria bacterium | reverse complement strand
GCGATGATCGGTGCGGCGGAGATGGCGGCACTGACCATCAGCGGGCAGACACATATACAAGTGTCGAAATGGCCGGACATCGCGATCGTGTCGACCGGCGATGAACTCGTCGATGTCGGCGAACCGCTCGAGCCGTTCCAGATTCGCTCATCGAACGACCGGGCCATCGCCACGGCACTCGAACGCCGGCACTGCTTCAACGCGGGCCGCTATCGACTCGCCGACGACCCCGACGAGCTGCGGCAATCGATCAGCCGGCTGCATGCGGAGCACGATGTGCTGATCCTCAGCGGCGGCGTCTCGATGGGCAAGTACGATTACGTGCCGCAGATCATGGAGGAACTCGGCGCGGAGCTCGTGTTCCATAAGATCCTGCAACGTCCGGGGTTACCGATGTGGTTCGGGGTCAGCGCGACCGGCAAACCGATCTTCGCGCTGCCGGGCAACCCGGTGTCGACGCTGGTCTGCACAGCACGCTACGTGATACCGGCGATCCGGGCAGCGATGGGACTCGGACAGACGCCGCGACCACGCCCACACCTCGCCGAATCGATCCGCTTCGAACCCGACCTGACGTGCTTCATGCCGGTGGTCCTGCAGTATCCGACTGACGGTGGCGTGATGGCGCTACCGAAGCCGACCAACACGTCCGGCGACTTCGTGTCGCTGGCCGGGACGGACGGGTTCGTGGAATTGGAACGCGGACGCGATGAATTCCCCGCCGGCTACCCGGCGCCGTTCTTCAGCTGGTAGATCGACAGCGGCTATCGCAGCGATTCTGCGGCCGGGACGAATTCGAGTCCGAGCGCATCGGCGACTGCTTGGTAGGTGATCTTCCCGGCGCAGACGTTCAATCCATTGAGCAGATGAGGATCTTCCAGCAACGCGCGTTGGTAACCCTTGTCGGCCAGGGCGAGGATGAACGGCAGCGTGGCGTTTTTGAGCGCCAGCGCCGACGTGCGGGGCACGGCGCCCGGCATGTTCGCGACGCAGTAGTGCACGACGCCATCGACGACATACGTTGGATCCGAATGTGTCGTCGGTTTGCTGGTCTCGAAACAACCGCCCTGGTCGATCGCGACGTCGACGAGCGCCGATCCTTTGCGCATCGCCGCGATCATGTCGCGCGTCACCAGTTTCGGCGCGGCTGCGCCGGGCACCAATACCGCGCCGATGACGAGATCCGCGGCGGTCACGTATTCCTCGATCGATTCTGCGGTCGCGAAAATCGTGTTCAGGCGCCCGCCGAATTGAAAGTCGAGCGCCTGCAGGCGCGGTAACGACTTGTCGATGACGGTGACGCTGGCCTCGTTACCCATCGCAATGCGAATTGCGTTGGTACCGACGACGCCCCCGCCGATCACGACGACCAGGGCGGGCCGCACGCCCGGCACACCGCCGAGCAACACGCCCGAACCGCCCGCCTCTTTCTCGAGACAATGCGCGCCGGCCTGCACGGCCATGCGCCCGGCGACCTCGCTCATCGGCGTCAGCAACGGCAGGCTGCCGTCGGGCCCCGTGACGGTTTCGTAAGCAATCGCGATGCACTCAGACTCCGCGAGCAGGCGCGCCTGTTCCGGATCCGGCGCGAGGTGCAGATAGGTGAACAGCACCTGGCCCGGACGCAACATGCGGCATTCGTCGGGTTGCGGCTCCTTGACCTTGACGATCATGTCGGCGGTAGCGAACACGGTCCTGGCGTCGGGTGCGATGCGCGCGCCGGCACGCACGTAGTCCTCGTCTTCGAGCCCGATGCCCGCGCCCGCCTGGGTCTCTATCACGACCTCGTGACCCTTCGCGATGAGTTCGCGAACGGACGACGGCACCAGGCCGACGCGGTACTCGTCCTGTTTGATTTCCTTCGGGCCGCCAACCAGCATGCGCATTCCTCTCGATTCTCATGAGAAGCCGAAACCCGCTCGCCGCGGGCCTCGCCGGACTTCTAAAGAGAGTAGCACGTTGTGTTGCCCCCGGTTCCCGGCTAAGCTTTTGGATTGCCCGCCGCGCGCTGCCCACGGCGAACCGACAACCACGGCGATACATAGAACCGATGAAAAGAATACCCAGCATTAAGACCGTCATGACCGCGTTCCCGTATGCGATCGAGCCCGGCGCCACGGTGAACGAGGCGCTCGAGATCATGCGCGATCACGGCATCCATCATCTGCCGGTCACCGAGGATGGCGAACTCACCGGCATGGTGTCGAGCCGCGATATTCAGCTGGTGGTGGCGCGACAGAATGGCGCCGAGGACATCAAGGTCGGCGACGTCATGTCGAAAGATACGTTCACCGTCGATCTTTCGGAGCGACTGGACAGCGTGCTGCACCGGATGGCCGAACACCATCTGCGCGCGGTTGTCGTCACGCGCAAAGGCAAACTCGTCGGCATCTTTACGCAGATCGATGCGTGCGCAAAGTTCGCGGAATACATGCGCGAACAGGTCAGGCGTTCCGGCGGCGACACGGCGGCCTAGGAGTCAAATCTTGGCGCATGACAACGTCACCGATCGCGAGTTCGTTGCCCTGAACATCGCAGTTCTGACCGTATCCGATACGCGCACGGAAGAAACGGATACGTCCGGGCAGCTGCTCGTCGACAGACTCGAGACCGCCGGGCACCAGCTCGCCGGCAAGGCGATCGAGCCGGACAACCTCTATCGCATTCGCGCGACCTTATCGCGCTGGATCGCCGACCCTGCGATCCAGGCTATCATCACGACCGGCGGCACCGGTATTACCGGCCGCGACGGCACGCCCGAAGCCGTGACACCGCTCCTCGATAAAACGATCGACGGCTTCGGCGAGATGTTCCGTTCGCTGTCATTTCAGAACATTGGCACCTCGACGATTCAATCGCGGGCGCTGGCCGGCGTCGCGAATGGCACTTATATATTCACACTTCCCGGGTCACGTGGCGCATGCAAGGACGGCTGGGACCTGCTGATCAGTCATCAGCTCGACTACCGCACCAGGCCATGCAACCTGGTCGAACTTCTGCCGCGCCTGAACGAAACCTGAAAACCACGGTCCAACCAACGAGTCCGCAATGACAAATCTATACGAGTCCAATACGATCGGACGGCTGGAGATCTTCATGTTCTCCGCGCTGGACGACAATTACTGCTACCTCGTGCGCGACGCCGACACGGGCACCACGGCCGTCATCGACACGCCGGACGTCGTCGTGATCGAAAGAGCGCTCGCAGAGACCGGCTGGTCGCTCGACTACATCCTGAATACGCACCATCACTGGGATCACGCCGGCGGCAACGAGGCGCTCAAGGCCAGTACCGGCTGCCAGGTCGTCGGTCCGCGGGCCGACCGCGATCGAATCCCCGGGATCGACATCGACGTCAGCGAGGGCGAGGTGTTCGCGCTCGGCAATCGGCAGGCGCAGGTATACGACACGCCCGGACACACGAGTGGCCACATCGTTTATCACTTCGCCGAAGACGGCGTCGCATTCGTCGGTGACACGCTATTCGCGATGGGCTGCGGACGACTGTTCGAAGGCAGCCCGGAGCAGATGTGGCATTCGCTGCAGAAACTGCTGACCTGGCCCGACGACACCCTCGTGTTCTGCGCTCACGAATACACGCAGTCGAATGCCGCATTCGCGCTGACGGTCGAGCCGGACAATCAGAACCTTATCGGGCGATCCGCGGAGGTCGACCGCTTGCGAGCGCAGCACCAGCCGACCGTTCCGTCGACCATCGGCATGGAGAAAGCGACGAACCCGTTTCTGCGCCCGGCGAGCCCGCATTTGCAGGAGACCCTGGGCATGAGCGGCGCCGGCCTGGTCGACGTGTTCGCCGAAACGCGCCGTCGCAAGGACAACTTCTGAGCGCGCTGACCACGGAGGCGGATGTCGCCTGCCCGCACTGCGGGGAAACCATCACGATCGTGATCGACCTGTCCGTACCGGGGCAGGAGTACATCGAAGACTGTTTCGTCTGCTGCCAGCCGATCGTCATTCGTTACACCGCCGACGACGGCGAATTGCTGAGCGTGAGCGCCGACGCCGGCTGAACGGCCGGCGCGACGCTGTTTTCGCGACCAGGATCAGGCCCAGAGCCTTAGCCGGAGCCGCTTCGGGACCGCATTGGCGGAGCGTTAACCCGTCGATTGCGATCCCGGACTCATATGGCACACTGGCCGAGTGCGCCTGAACATTTTCAACGATTCCGCTGCGTCGCCGCGGCGACCGCTCGTACTCGCCAGTATCGTTTCTCGAACGGCTCGCGTGCTGGGCACGGCCGCCTTCCTCCTGCTGGCCGGATGCGGCGGCAGCGGCGGCGGCGGCAATGCAACGCCGCTGCTCGACCCCTGCACACAACAGGGCCAGAAATTGTCGGTGATAACCGCAATGGAGGATTTATATTTCTGGAACGACGAGCCCGAGCAGGACCAGAAATACGTCAACCTGGTGACGAGCGACTATGCCGACACCGACGAGTTGCTCGACTTCCTGCGCTACCAGCCAGATGAGTTCGATCGGAATTTCACCCGGGTCGTGCCGATCGAGGAAGACGAGCAATTCTTCGGGCCGGGCCAATTCGTCGGCTACGGCTTCAGCTTCTTCATGGAGTCCGTCACCAACGAAGTCACCATCACGCAGGCGTTCGCCGGCAGCCCGGCCGCAGCAGCCGGATTCGCGCGCGGCACTCGGATCCTCGAAGTCGACGGCCGGACGATCGACGATATCGAAGCGGCGGAAGGCATCGGCGAGGCGTTCGGCGCGTCCGAGGAAGGCGTGACGCAGACCTTCCTGCTCCGCCCGCCCGGGGAGCTGCCATTCTTCACGACCGCGACGAAGGCGGTCGTGACGATCGACCCGGTGCCGCAATACAAGGTCATCGATGCCGGCGGGCTGAAGCTCGGGTATATCGAATTCCGCAGTTTCGTCAGCACCGCAGCGGCCAAACTGGCCGAGGCGTTCGCAACGTTTGCCGCCGCCGGCGTCACGCGCGTCATCGTCGACGTTCGTTATAACGGCGGCGGACTCGTCAACCTCGCGGATCAGTTCGCCAGCCTGCTCGCTGGACCCGGCAACGTAGGGATGGTCGCATCGCATACGCGGTACAACTCCGCGAACGCCGGCCTGGATCGAATGACGACGTTTACGGCGCAGCCAAACTCGATCGATCTGGACGCCATCGTGTTTATCACCACCGAGGACTCGGCCTCGGCGACCGAACTCGTCATCAACAGCCTCGAACCCTACGTCGACGTCGCGTTGGCTGGCGCTCGCACGTTCGGCAAGCCCGTCGGCCAGAACGGCGTCGATTTCTGTGACCAACGGCTGCGACTCGTGTCGTTCGAGACCGTCAACGTCAACGAGTTCGGCAGCTACTTCGATGGGTTGCCGGTCGACTGCCCGGCGGAAGACAACCTTTCACTGCCGGTCGGCGACGAGTTCGAGGACTCGCTGGCGACCGCGCTGACGCGGATCATCACCGGTGCATGCCCGATCATCAGCAAGCCGGGCGGCGCGCAACTGACGTCGTTCGATCGCGAGCGCATCCGCGCCAGAACGCGCGGCGACTCTGCGGCGCGAGAATTCTCGTATGCCTACTAGACGAATGACTGACTGAACGCGCGCGTGCTGAACTTCGCCATCATCATCGCCATCATCCTGATCGCCACCGGGCTCGCGGTCGCGGGCAGCGACGGCGGCTATGCGGCCGGCGGCGTGCCCGTCTTTGCG
The DNA here is from genome assembly GCA_048550095.1 of Gammaproteobacteria bacterium. Taxonomy (GTDB): domain Bacteria; phylum Pseudomonadota; class Gammaproteobacteria; order Steroidobacterales; genus SMWD01. The sequence continues at coordinate 1,886 of JBLYYV010000218.1, read as the reverse complement.
ATCTGTGTCGCGATCGCCTTCGTTACGCAGTGGCTCGCCTTCGTTCCGGCCTGGCTAGCTCGAACGGAGAAATATTACGACCTGGTCGGCAGCACGACGTACATCATCGCGATCCTGGTCGCCGTCGCGCTGAGCCCGGTGCGCGACGCACGATCTTACCTGCTGTTCTGCCTGGTATTGATCTGGGCGCTGCGACTGGGCACGTATTTGTACAGACGGGTCCTCGCCGCCGGCTCGGATCGGCGCTTCGACGACATCAAGCGAGACTTCGGAAAATACCTTGTCGCGTGGACAACTCAGGGGCTGTGGGTGTCATTCTCGCTGGCGGCCGCGCTCGCAGCCGTCACATCGGCGACGCGGCAGGACTTGGGTGCATTCGCGGCGATCGGCGCGGCGCTCTGGGTGCTTGGCTTTACGATCGAGGCAGTGGCCGACCGTCAAAAGCGCGAGTTTCGCGCCGACGCGAATAACCGGGACCGCTTCATCAACACGGGACTGTGGGCATGGTCACGCCACCCGAACTATTTCGGCGAAATCGCGCTATGGCTCGGCGTCGCCGTCATTGCGATACCGAATCTCAACGGGTGGCAGTGGGCGACGTTGTTGTCGCCGCTCTTCGTCTACCTGTTGCTGACGCGTATCAGCGGCATTCCGATGCTCGAGCGATACGCCGACGACAAGTGGGGCGGCGACGAAGACTATGAGCGTTACAAAGCGCTGACGCCGGCGCTGCTGCCCCGACGTCCGCGCTGACAGCGATCAGGTGCAGACGCGCGACAAGCCGTACTTCTCGCGGGAATCTCCGAGCGACTGGATACCGTCGCGCATCGCGGCCTCGGCGTCGGCCTCGGTTTTCAGCTTGCGATCCTGCTTGATCAACTCCGGAAAACGCTCGCGCGCGGCACTCTCGCGGCGCTGATCCGCGTCAATCAGGACCTCGACCCACAGACCGGCGAGCGCGTAATCGCGGTTCTTCGACTGCCGGGCGACCTTCGCGTTCGCCGCAGCGACCTCATACTTGCAGTCGGCCAGCGCAACGATGCCGTTGTACGCATCGTCGCCGATCTCATTGCGAAGCTTCTGCAACTCCTGCTCGTTCTGCACAGCCTGTTGCTGGGCCACGGCCTTGTCGCGCTTCGAACCGCTGATACCGCCGGCGACCGCACCCGCGGTGCCACCATAGACGGCGCCGCGCGCGCCGGCGTCTACAACGTCGCCACCGAACACCAGCGCGCCGACCATGCCACTGACGGCGCCGGCCAGGGCGCCGGACCCTGCCCCTTCAGCCGCGCCTTTAGAGGCCTGGCTGCCGGACGCGCAGCCGCTGACGATACCGGCCAGGCACGCGGCGAGAACCACGCCGGCCAATGCGGAACGGAAATTTGAAATGAAGAATCCCTGCACCATGGTCGTTAGCCTCCCGTGTAAACGACGGCGGATTTCCGGCAATCGTAGCACTATGGCGACGGGCGAACGCAGGCGCCGCCCGGTCCCGGCGCGGCAGATCGAAGCCACGTTTGAGTCCGCCGGCCCGATAACGGTAGAATGCGCAGCCGCCGCGGGAATACGACCCGGCGGCTGTCGCGAATCAAGCAGAATCAGTCGCTTACGATTTTATGCGGATCGGGATGCGCCCGTAGCTCAGTTGGATAGAGTGTCTGGCTACGAACCAGAAGGTCGGGAGTTCGAATCTCTCCGGGCGCGCCATTTAAAACAAAGGGTTAGCCGATTTTTCCGGTTAGTCCTTTTTTCGTTTCCGACACTTTTCCGACAGTATCCCCGGTCTTTCGACCGATCAGCATCAGATTCGGTGTCTCCTGCCTGCCACGACCCACGATTGACTCAGCAGCACAGATCAGTTCCTGCAGTTCCGCCGCCGAGTAATG
>JBLYYV010000217.1:0-9546 GCA_048550095.1 Gammaproteobacteria bacterium | reverse complement strand
TTCGGGGGGACCTATCGAGGCAAGATCGTCGACATCGAAGCCTTCTATCACACGCCCCGTTACCACTGGAAATACGAGGGCGACTTCTTCGGCCTGATCAGGGAAACCACGGACATAGAAGGGCAGGACATCTGGAATGCGAAGGCGCCCAATGGCGTGGAGTTCGCCGGCAAAGGCAAGCTGGAAGGCCTCAAGATCGTCGGCGGCCCGGAAGTCTACTGGGGCGCCAATCCGAAGATCGCGCTCAAGTACGAGTCGCAGGTCGGCAATACCGAATACGCGTTGATGATATCTGAGGACCTGGATCGGCAGGGCACGGGCGCGTCCGCCACGCAGGCGACGATCAGGGAAACGAACCAGGCCACTTTCTATACGAAGACCAGCTTCACCGACAAGCTCAGCCTGGAGTTGGGCGGCATCTTTGCCGCCAATGATCGGCGCGGCGAAATCTATTCTCGCGTGGAAAACGGCGAAGTGATTTTCGATGAAATTGACTTCGCGGACACACTGGGCTTCCGAGCCAAGCTCAACTTCCCGTTGTTCGGCACGCTCGCCTATCTGGCGACCGATCATCGCGGCCTGGTGGCAGAGGGGGGCTCGGTGCTCAAGGAATTCGGCACGCGGCTCAATTACGGCGATTCCCTGGGTAACAAGCGGGAGTACGAAGGCGGCGTGATGATGAATTTCGGCAACTGGATGCTGTTTCCGCGCTACCTGTACCGTGAGAATCTCGTCAAAGCCAATCCGTCGATTCCGCCGAACATCGACGGCGACCTCTTTCCCGGACTAGCTCCGCGCAACCGTGACGACGATCCTTTCGCGGTGCTCGACAATCGGGAAGCGAGAGCCTACGAGCTTTTCCTGACCTTCGACCCCACGGGTGCGACGGGTTTCTACCAGTGGGACAACGACTACCGCGAGGATGCCAAGTTCGCCTTCAACATCGGGGGCAACTACACCGAACTGCCGACGTTCACCGACTCGTATCAGTTCTTCTTCGAGCCGACGGGCACCAACCCGGCGTTCGGGGTCGGGCTCCCGCCCGAAGACACGTGGGAACTCTCCAGCCGGATCATCTATAACCCCAGCCGGAGTGTGCGATCGATATTCAATATTCGTCATGCATTCCTGCAGTCGACCGGTGATCCGGAGGGGGGCACGCGCAAGTTCTGGGAATTCAATGCCAAGTTCGTCGTCGGTTCCAGGCACATCATCTCCGGGTACTTCAAGAAAGATGCCTGGGGCGCGTATGACTTCCAGCGGCAATTCAACATTACTTTTCCTGAGCAGTTCAAGCTGGACTACACGTTGCTGCTGGACAAGAAGGGAAGTGAAAGCACGTCATCGCAAATTGGTATCCGGGGCCTTTTCAGGACCAGCGACGAGAATTCGCCCGTAGATGAATTCCTTTCGGGACAAAATGCCTACCGGTATCAGGTCGTCGCCTATTATGTTTTCAACTTCGGCGGAACGAATCCTCCGCGACGCATAAATTAGTGATATGAAAATACTGTTTACTCAAAGAGCTTATCGGATGGCGGCAGAAAGACTCGTCGCCGCGTCGTTCGCGCTGATCATGCTGGCGATAACGGGCTGCAGTTCACCCGGCAGCGAGGATGGTGTGGTCGTCGGGACGATCACAGACGACGGGGCGGGTAATATCGTGGTGTCAGGCAATATCGTCCTGCCGACCGATACCCTGCTGAACCTGGCGTGCGAGGACGTGGGTATCGCTCCTCAGACCTGCGTGCTGACGGACCCGGAAAACCCGTTTATCAACGCCGGGACCACGGAGTTCAACGTCAATGACCCGGATGCAGAAACGAAATTTGACCTGCTGAACCAAATCCCGGCGGGTCCTGCGGGCGCGAAAGCGAGGTTTTATCTTTGGGCGACGGCGCTGGCACGATTTCCTTCCGGCGAAAACCAGTGGTACACGGCCCGGGCATTGCATGAGTTGTGGGACGCAGCCGGCGATCCGATCATCCAGGTGCAGGCCTTAAGAGCGTACAGGGCGGTTCTGGATAACTTCTTCGGTTCGGTGACGTTTTTCGAATGCTGTGCGGGTCTCATTCCCGGCGACCCAGCCACCCCGGTGCCCTTTTCCGTGCCGCTGAACGAGCTCACGGCGGACAACCTCTACCGAACCGAGTCCACCGGCTGGGCGCGTCTGATACCGGGCGACCCGCTGCTGACACAGTCCATTATCGCGTCGTGGGGTTACACCTACCAACCCGCGACACCGCCCGATTTCAACGATGGCGTGGTGTCCGTGAACGTATTTCCGTAGACGCGCCTCGTATCGATCGGGCAAGGTTCTATACGTTGCCGCACATGCCTCACGTATCCGCAAGCCGGCTGACTCTCAAGGCGGAGATAGCCTTTTTCCTATGCTGCGTCTTCTCGATACTGCTACCGAATCCGACCTCCGCTGAAGCCATCCCCGTCGAATTGCGCCGCACCGACACTGGCTGGCAGCTCCTGCGTGACGGCGAGCCGTATTTCATTCGCGGTGCCGGCGGCTCGGGCTCGCTGGAAGAACTGGCGGCCGCCGGGGCCAACTCGGTGCGCACCTGGGGCGCGGACGACATCGACGCATTGCTCGACGAGGCGCATGCGCTGGGCCTGAGCGTCACCGTCGGCATCTGGCTCGGCCACGAGCGCCACGGCTTCGACTACGCCGACCCGGACCAGGTCGAGGAACAGCTCGAGAACGCGCGCGCGGCCGTGCTTCGCTACAAGGATCATCCCGCGGTCCTCCTGTGGGGCATCGGCAACGAGATGGAGGGCTTCGAGGACGGCGACGACCCGGCGATCTGGGCCGCGGTCAACGACGTGGCCGCGATGGTCAAGGAACTCGACCCGGTGCACCCCACCATGACCGTGACGGCGGAGATCGGCGGCAAGCGAATCGAGTTCGTCAACGATCGCAGTCCGGCTATCGACATCCACGGTATCAATTCATATGGCGGGGCATCGTCGGTCGCCGAGCGTTATCGCGCCGGTGGCGGAGACAAGCCCTACGTGCTGACCGAGTTCGGCCCTCTCGGGACGTGGGAGATTGCCGAGACCGAATGGGGCGCGCCGTACGAGCCGACGAGCACAGAGAAGTCTGATTTCTACCGGCGCAGTTACGAGAAAGGCGTTCTCGGCGCCCCTGACCTCGCTCTCGGTTCCTATGTCTTCAACTGGGGCTTCAAGATGGAGGCAACCGCGACCTGGTATGGCATGTTCCTGCCGGACGGCTCGCGACTGGGAGCGGTGGATGCGATGACCGAGCTCTGGTCCGGCGACCCGCCGGCCAATCTTGCGCCCACGCTGGAGCCATTGATCCTGGATGGAGAACCGCGCGTGGACCCGGGCGACAAGGTTCGGGTGCGCGCAATCGTCGCGGATCCCGAGGGCGGCCCGCTGCGCGTTCGCTGGGCGTTGCGCCGCGAGTCCGGTGACTATGCGGCCGGCGGCGATTTTCGACCCATGCTGCCCGATATCGAGGGTGCGGTGCTCGAGGCTCGAGAGGACGGGGCGGTCGTGCGCATGCCCGTCGATCCGGGTCCTTATCGACTTTTTGTTTACGCTTATGACGAGGCGGGCAACGCGGCGACGGCCAATGTGCCATTGCTCGTCAACGGAGCGGTACGCACGCCGATGCCGTTCTTCGTCTACGCCGACGGCTTCGAGGGCATGCCTTGGGTGCCGTCCGGATGGATGGGGGGTATCGATTCATTGAGCCTCGATGGCGCGCACGCGGAGAATCCGCATGAGGGTACAGCGAGCATCAGGATGCACTACGAGGGCGAGTTCGGCTGGGTAGGCGTCGCCTGGCAACATCCCGTAAATAACTGGGGCGATCAGGATGGCGGCTACGACCTGACGGGCGCCCGGCACCTGGAGTTGTGGGCCCGCGGAGAATACGGCGGCGAGCGCATCAGGATCGGCGTCGGCCTGCTCGGTAACGAAAAAGACTTTCCGGATTCAGGCATCAAGAGCGTCGACGGTATCGTTCTGACGACTGAGTGGCGCCGCTATCGCGTGCCGCTGAAAAACGTCGACCTGTCGAGCATCAAAACAGGCTTCGTCGTGGCCGTGACGGGCCGCAAGTCGCCGGTCACCGTCTACCTCGATAGCGTCAGATTCGTCCGTTGAATGTCCCCGGGCGCGCACTGACGTAGGCGGCTGGCATAAATTCTATATAAAATAAATAGTTAGCTTGAATCCGATGTGTCGGAAATCCGCTGGATTATGTCTAAAACATCGTTGACACAGAGGCCTCGGAGGCGTAAATTTGACAGCGTTGTCAGCGCAATAGCGCGGCGGCGCGCTACTCCAATAAGATCAGACGCACTTGGCGGGGTTAAAGGGGAAGGAGTTTGATGAACAAGGCTCCTAACGAAAACGCATAATATTTGGAGGTTCTGATATGTCTCTTGGAGACTCATACCGCGGATTAACCGCGGCAAGCATGCTCATTTTGATGAGCACAACAGCATCCGCTACCGTGACTAGCTACCAAAGTGATTTCGAGTCGCTCGACGCGGCCGATCCAGCCGCTCTGACCAACGACGGTTACAGGATTTTCGCCGACGTGTGGGGCTCTGCCACTGGCGACGCAACGGTCGGTTCAGATGTATTCTTGTACCCATATGGCCCATTTGACGCGCCGAACGGCGGTGCCGGCTTTTCGGCCGTTGCCGGCGGTGAAGGCGGTATCGATCAGGGCGCGCAGTACCTGAACATCTACAGCGACTACGCCAACGGCGACCAGGCACCTGGTGGCGCGTGCGGCCCGGACTTTGGCTGCACCATCAACACCAACGTGTTTCAGGAGTTCGTCCCCGATCCGCTTTTCGACCCTGATGGTGGTATCGACGCGAGCAATATCGGTCAGACCTGGACGTTCAGTTTCGACGCCAAGTCTCCGTTCGCGGGTGGTATCTTCGATGGCACGGCGTCAAATCCTAACGGCGGTGATTTCAACAATCCGCAGTCGGCCAGCGCGTTCATCAAGACGCTCGATCCGAACGCCGGATACAACACGACCAATGACATCCGTGTCGACATGACGAATATCAGCAACACGGACTGGGCGAGGTTCTCGATCTCCCTCAGTCTCGCCGATCCGGCGCTGCAAGGTCAGATCCTTCAGTTCGGCTTCAACACGGTCTCCACGAACTACGGCGACTCAGGCGTCTACTACGATAACGTCTGCTTCAGCAGTAATGGTGATGACTGTGTCTTCGCTCCGATTCCGGTTCCGGCGGCAGTATGGCTGTTCGGTTCGGCACTCGGCCTGCTGGGTTGGGTCCGACGTCGCGTAGCGTAACGTTCTCGACTCCATAGCGTATCCCCTTAAAGGATGCGCGACGGTTATGAGCCCCTTCGTCACTCGTGACGCGGGGGCTTTTTCTTGCCCGCCCAATTCAGTTTGCGCCGGGCGTTGCATGGCTTGTTCAGGCCCCGCGACCGTCTAAGCTCTGAAGTAATACCAGGTGGCGGCTACGCCGATAATGACCAAAACGCTCAGCAAGCGGTCGGTCCGGCGCCAGCTCGGATCGGAGGCCAGGTCGGCGGGGGCGCGGTCCTCCGTTTCGCTCGCCGGTGGGCGCGGGTCCGAGGACTGCAGCGTCAGGCCGGCAATTCGATCCGGGTCCGGCGGCGGGGTCAGCAGGCTTACGATGATCAGCACCGCGGCACAGATGACGAACAGTACGACGGCGAAATGCAGGAAATTGATCCCGGCGAAGAACAGCAGGGGGCCGGACTCCAGCGCGGACTTGTTCAGTTCCGCCACGAGCCGGGCGATGCCGATAACGAAGCCGGTTGCCAGCGACGCGACTGCACCCTGCGCATTGACCCGGCGCCAGAATATTCCGAGCAGGAACACCGCAGCGATCGGGGGCGAGATGTAAGCCTGCACGCTTTGCAGGTACTGGTATAGCTGCCCGGATATCAGCCGAATCATCGGGATCCACAGCAGTCCCAGTGCGACGAGGACAGCGGTGGAGGCCTGGCCGACCCACACCAGTTGGCGCTCGCTGGCCTGCGGCCTGATCTTGCGGTAGAGGTCCCATGTGATCATCGTCGAGCACGAATTGAAGACCGACGACAGCGAACTCATCAGCGCCGCGATCAGCCCCGCGACGACGAGCCCGCGCACACCGGTCGGCAACAGCGTGGCGATCAGCGTCGGCAGCGCCTCGTCCGGGCGTCCGAGGGTCAGCGCACCCTGTTGCGACAGGGCGTAAGCAATCACGCCGGGAATCACGAAGAGAAACAGCGGTAGCAGCTTCAGGAATGCGCCGAAGATGGTGCCCCGGCGCGCGTTATCCAGATCGCGGGCCGACAGCACGCGCTGGACGATGAACTGATCCGTGCACCAGTACCAGACGCCCAGGATGGGCGCACCGAACAGGATGCCGGTCCACGGGAAGTCGGGATCGGCCATCGGCCTCCACATATCGAAAAATTCGCCGCCGGCGGTCTGATACAGCGCGCCCCAGCCGCCGACTGCATCGAGGCCGATCAGCGTAACGGCGATGGCGCCGCCGACGAGCACGAACATCTGCAGCAGGTCCGTGTAAAGCACGGCGCGCAGGCCGCCGAAGACGGTGTAGATGCCCGTGGCGACCACGACGACAAATGCACCGGTCCAGAAATCGATGCCCATCAGCGCCTCGAACACGATGCCGCCGGCCGCGATCGTGACCGAGATCTTCGTCAGGACGTAGCCGACAATCGAGATGATGGCCAGGTACCAGCGCGCTGCCGGGCCGTAGCGGCGCTCGAGAAACTCCGGCATCGTGAAGACACCGCTGCGCAGATAGAACGGCACGAACAGCCACCCAAGCAGCAGCAAAATCAGGGAAGCGAGGATTTCGAACTGGCCGACGGCCACGCCGCTGGCCGCGGCAGTTCCGGCGAGTCCGACCAGGTGCTCGGAACCGATGTTCGACGCGAACAACGACGCACCGATGACGAACCAGCCGGCGTTGCGACCGCCGAGGAAATAGCCGGCCGCGGACGCCCGGGTGGCGGCTCGACGCGTCATCCAGAACGCCACCGAAAAGACGGCGACGAAATACCCGGCAACAACGAACCAGTCTAAGGTGGACAACACCTTCTGTCCTCCTTCTCTGGAGCGAGCGTGCTTCTACTCCGGAGCCGGGCCGGTCGATTCCCGAATCTGCATGGATGCCGGCACCGTCTCCGTACCCGCCGACGGCGTGGCGTCGTCCGACGCGTCGACCAGCGATAGAGCCGCTCGTTCGGCCATCGTCGCGAGCGGCTGCCTGATCGTGGTCAGGGCCGGAAATATCTGGCGGGCAAGCGCGCTATCGTCGAAGCCGGCGACGGACAACTGATCCGGGACGGCGATGCCCATTTGGTCCGCCACACGAATGACGCCCGCGGCCATGTCATCATTGGCGGCAAAGATTGCCGTTGGTGGTTCCGCGCCCGCGAGCAGCTTCCGGGCGCCGGCTTCGCCGGAGCCGATCGAGTTGTCGCCGGCAGCCACCCGGCTGTCGGAATACGGCAGGCCGCTCTGTTGCAATCCATCCCGGTAGCCTGCGAAGCGATTGGCGACCGCCGCATGATTAGGGTCTCCCGTGATGTAAGCGATCCGTTCATGGCCCAGGGACGCCAGGTACCGCGTCATTTCCGCGCAAATCTCTCGATCGTTTGTGACGATCGACAATTCCTTGCCGTTTTCCTTGCCTGGAGATAGCCGGACGAAAGGAGTCCCGGTTGATCCGATGGCATCGACGATGCCTGGCATGTTCGACAATGGGGCGGCGATGATGACCCCTTCCGGTTGAGATCTTTGAACGAGTGCTTTTAGCTCTCCGAGCACTCCCTTGCTGCGATAGTTGCACGGATGAATCAACAGTTCGTAATTGATGGCGGTGCAGGCCCTGAGCGCACCCTCCTGTAATCTGATGATATACCCCGCGCTCGGGTCCTCGTATTCAGCGGGATCGTCATAGAGGAGCACAATGAAATTGGAACGCCGACTGGCGAGGCCACGCGCCGCCACGTTCGGGCGATAATTGAGCTTGGCGATCGCCTCTTCGACCTTCTCCCTGGTCGACTGCCGCACGTTCGGTTCACGGTTCGTCACGCGTGACACGGTCTTGATCGAGACGCCGGCCAGTTCGGCTACGTCATCGATCGTGGTTTTGCGTCGCGGATTCATTTGCGCTGATCGAAATATCTTAAGTTATTGATTTTAAGATTAATGTTATTCCGATCGAATGCCCGTGGGATTCAGGAATCGGCGTTGGCGAGCAATTCTACCGGTTTGTTTACGGATAAGCATTCGGCATAGAGCTCTCGCATTACGAGCTTGGGAGTGCGGTCGAGGTTGAAGAGTCCCCAATGCTTTTCCGGCTCAAGTGGGTCGAGAGAGCCCTTCCAGGGTTCGTCAAACGCTTCGAATACGAATGTCAGAATGTTTTCACTCGTGGTCCACTCGAGCAGCTGCTCGTAGTATTTCGCTTGCAGCTCTTCCGTGGCGTTGCATGACTCGATGCCGCGTCCGTTGGATGCGGTCGTCCAGCCGGCCCCGGAGACGATGACGCGTTTGCCGGGGTAGTGCTTCGCGACCGAATTGTAATTCTGTTTGGTGAATTCGAGCGCTTCGTCCGCGGTCCGATATTCCCATACGGGGAAAGTATGTACCGAGAGAAAATCCAGCTCGGCCGCGAGCGGCTCGAGCTCGCCGGTCCACGCAGCATGGTTTTCACAAAACGTGATCGGTTGCTCTATCTCGCTCCTGATATTTCGAACGTGCGCAATCAGGCTGTCTACCGGCACCATATGATCGGTCCATTCGACGCTTGCTTCATTTCCTACAGATACGGAGAACACGATTTCAGGGTAGCGTTTCGCTAAACCGATTGCTCTTTTGACCTCATCGCAGTTGCGTTTGCGATTTGTCTCCAGCGCTCGCTCGCTGAGCTCGACGCTCCAGGAGCAGCGCGGGTTGTTCATCTCTGCGGACATTCTCAGGCCCAGCATGACTTTAAAATCCAGGCCTTCTCTGTGAATGACATTCAGGACAACTCTCGCATGCGGGCTGCAGTCGTACAGCCTGAGCAGGTCCCAGTTCTTTTCAAGGAGCAGCAAGTCCTCCTTCACTTCTTCATAAGTTGGAAAGACTCCCGTCGTGGGACTCTGCCCTTGTCGATACCCGGAGTAACAGATTGCGTTGCCCTGTTCGATCAACAAGACTCTATTCCGACTGTTTCGATGCTGTTGTGATTCAGACATATTTACCGTTTCCATCCTTGTCCCAGAGGCCCCAATAGGCGCCAACGTCTCCTTCCGCATCCACCTTCCATGCTTCGTCGAATGCGGAAAAATAAAATACCTCGATATCTTCTGCTTCGGCCCACTGATAGGTATCGACGAAATACTTGATCGCATTTTCGAGCGAAGGGATGGCGCCCTGCACGGCAGTGCCGACATTCGGCCAGCCGGTTTCGCTGACGATCACTTTTTTCCCATTCGCGATATTCACAACGCGCCGATACATTTCTTTCATAT
>JBLYYV010000216.1:0-10057 GCA_048550095.1 Gammaproteobacteria bacterium | reverse complement strand
CGTAGCGACATTGCCGGTCAACAGAACGTCATCACGCACACGATCGGTTTTCAGGTCGACCTGCCGCTGCTCGCTTCTACAGCGGAGCGTGGCGGCGGCAAGTATTTCGTGGCCGACAATACGGCGAGCCTGACCAGCGTTCTGTCGAACCTGGCCAAGGATTTCTCTCGCACATCCAGTCTGCTGACGCCACCACAGATTCCGATCAACAGCTTCAATACGGCGGACCGGCTCAATGACGTATACGTGTCCGTTTTCCAGCCGGAAGCAACGCAGCACTGGCCCGGCAACCTCAAGTATTATCGACTGCAAGAGACTGACAATGGCTCGATATTGATCGATGCGAATGGCAACAGCGTCATAGATCCCGCGACTGGTACTTTCTCGGATACCGCGGTGAGCTTCTGGTCGAACCCGGAAATCGACGGCGGCCGGGCGGATCTCGGCGGCGCCGCCAGCCAGCTGCCGAGCTCGGCCACCCGCAAGCTCCTGACCAATGTCGGGGGCGGCACCGGGCTGTCGGAAGTGACGACCGCAAACATGAATATAACGGCGGCGATGCTGGGCGCACCGGACAGCGAACGCGACAAGACGATCCTCTGGGCTCGCGGCGTTGATGCACGCGACGTCGACGAAGACGGCGACGTGCTGGAGGACCGCAAGGCGATGGGTGACCCGCTCCATGTGCAACCGGTCACCGTCGCCTATGGCTCCGATGAAACCAACTCCAATGCACTGGTATTCGTTGCGACCAATGACGGTTATCTGCACGCCGTCAACGCGACGGATGGCGTCGAGGTCTGGTCGTTCATACCGCGACGCCTGCTCGGCCGGTTGTTCGAACTGTCGCTCGAGCAACCGGCGACCAACAAGGAATATGGGCTCGATGGCGAATTACGCGTTGTCGAGGCCGGCGGGCGCAAAGTCCTGATATTCGGCATGCGCCGAGGCGGCGATGCAATGTTCGCCATGGATATTACGTCCAGGACCAGTCCCAGCCTCCTATGGGTCATCGACAGCAACAGCTCGAATTTCCTTGATTTGGGCCAGACGTGGTCACCTGCAACGGCCGCACGCGTATCGATCGGCGGCGCGGCGAAAGACGTGATCCTGTTCGGCGGCGGTTACGATGCGGGGCAGGACAACGGGCCTTTCCGCACCGACTCCAAGGGCAACGCGATCTATATGGTCAACACACTCACGGGTGCCCTCGAATGGAGCGCTGGCGACGATAACGGCCGGAATAGTCACGACCTGCCACTCGACCGCATGGACTTCTCAATTCCCGCCGGCCTGCGTGTGCTCGACGGCGATCGCGACGGTTTCGCCGATCGCCTTTACGTCGGAGACATGGGCGGACAAGTCTGGCGTATCGACTTGATCAACGGCAATGGCCGGGCATCGTTGGGAGAAGGTGGCGTTATCGCATCATTAGGGGCCGCGGACGACGGAGCCCCCGCTCGCGCCGATGCACGCCGCTTCTACAATACGCCCGACGCCGTCAATCTCGTGCTGGATGCGAAGATCCTGACGGCTGTCAATATCGGCTCGGGCTATCGCGCCCACCCTCTTGACGCTACGACCGACGAAGAGTTTTATTCGATCCGCGACTTCCGCACGCAGGACGTGATCCCGACGGCCGACTACGGCACGCCCGCCGCACCGGTTCTGACTCGCGCAGACCTCGTGGATATCACCGACAATACGACCCCGATTGAACTCCGCACAGATCCTTTCCCCGGCTGGCGACTGCGTTTGGAAACTCCCGGCGAAAAGATCCTCGGAACTTCGCTGACGATTTCGAATACTTTGTTTTTCAATTCGTTCACGCCGGCAGCGAATCCGAACACATGTCTTCCTGGCGGGGGCCAGAATCGGCTGTATCGCATCAACGTACTGACGGCGGCGCCGCTGACGAACCTCGATTTCTCCGAGGATCCGGACAACCTGACCAAGGAAGACCGGTACGTTGATGTCGGGCGCCAGCAGGATGTACCGCTGGTCGTCATGCCGGGTCCCAACGGACCATGCTCGGGAGTCGACTGCTTCGACGGCGAGAACGAATTGACCGGCACGACGGACGGCGACGGTGACGACAATCCAGATTCTGGCGGGGGCGAAAGCGGGCCACAAGGTACCTACTGGTTCCCGGTTACCCGCCCCTGATCGAGAGCGGCCAGACACGATGCATTACCCGATCAGCAAATACACGCGTCTCGACCTTAACAGCACGCGCGGGTTTTCACTGGTCGAGCTGCTGGTCGTTGTCGCGCTGTTCTCGATCATCGTAACGATCTCGGTCGGTAGCTACCGCGACTACGTCCGGCGCGCGAACCGCACGGATGCGACATCCCTGCTGTTGCGCGTGGCTGCCGCCCAGGAGCGCTTCTATCTCGACGAGAACCGGTATGCGCTCGACGCGGACCTGGCCAACCTCGGATTCGGCAACCGTAAAAGCGAACACGGTTACTACTTGCTCGCGATCGCCCCCGGGCCGTCCGGCGATCCGGCAATCGATTTCACGGCTACCGCAACGATCGTCGGCAACGAAAGTCAGGCAGACGATACCGATTGCACGCAATTCAGCATCACCGAGAGCGGTGTGCGCGACAGCCAGCCCGAACCCCCGGATACCTGCTGGGACTAGGCGCGCAAGCAAATCGGTGCGATCGCGCCGAAGATTCCATTACATAATCACGTGACGCGATTCACGTAAATCACGCTCAGTCAGCCTTCGTGACCGCTAATCAGCCGGCCCCCTGCGCCACTAATAGACCGCGCAGTATGGTTGACCATGAAAACACGTAAATCCAACGGTTTCACGCTCGTCGAGCTGATGGTGACGATGCTCGTCGCCGCTATCGTCCTCGGCGTTGGCATTCCCGCATTCTCGCAGTTCGTCTCGACGAACCAGATGGCCGCGGCGGTCAATGACTTTACGACCGCCATTCATATGGCCAGGACGGAGGCGGTCAAGCGACGCGCCAACGTCACGATGTGCCCGAGCGCAGACTGGGATTCGGCAGCGCCGACCTGCAATAACGGTGGCACGTTCCAGAACGGCTGGATCGTCTTCGTCGACTGCACGGTCCAGCCGCCGCCGGCGAACACCTGTGGTGCACCGAATTACAACGTGGACGCATTCGATACCGTCGTCAGCGTCCATGGCCCGCTCCCGGACGATATCGTGGCCAACTTCACCACCAACCCGGGAACACCGCAGTATGTCACGTATTCGGCGACCGGGTTTCCTCGCCAGATCGCCGTGGGCCTGCCGCCCAAGACTGATTTTCAGCTCTGTGATCACCGCGGCAACACGGACATCGGCGGTGGCGTCGCCGCGGGCCGATGGGTTCGCATCGCGCCGACCGGCCGCCCGCAGATTTATCGCGACGTCGCGGACGTGCAGAGCGGCCTGAATCCGCTGGGAGGATGCTGATATGAGGCAAGCGGGCGCAACGCGACAGGCTGGCTTCACGCTGGTCGAGGTGCTGGTCGCACTGGTCGTCATGGCCGTCGGCATGCTCGGCATCGCCGGCCTCTACATCGAGAGCCTTCGTTCGGGACAGATGTCCATCTCTTACACGAATGCGGTCACCCTGGCTTCCAGCATGGCCGATCGAATTCGCGCCAATCAGACCGGCATCGGCGCCTACGCCGGAGCGGCAGCCGGCAACGCAGTGGCCGGAAGTTCCGCAAACAATTGCGTCAACGGAATCGCAGATTGCACGTCGGTTCAGCTGGCCGTAGACGACTGGTTCTGGTGGTACGAAGACGTGAAGGTGCAGATGCCGGAAGGTCGCCAGGCTTCCATTCAGGTCGTTAACGCGGCGCCCGTCAACGTTTACACGATCGTACTGCAGTGGCCCGAGCGCGGCCTTGCTGCACCGGTCAGCTATACCCTCACCTTCAGCCTGTAGGCCCCGTGGATAGACGTTTGTCACTGACATGACCGCCTCAAAGCAATTCACGACATCGATGACGGCGAACACGCAACGCGGCCTGACGCTCGTCGAACTCATGATAGCGATGCTGATCGGCCTGTTCCTGTTGGTGGGTACGCTCACGGTATTTCAGCAAAGCCGCTCTAACTTCCGGGTTGCCGACAGCATCGCGCGCTTGCAAGAGAACGCGCGCTTCGCGCTGGACATTATGGAGCCGGACATACGCCTCGCAAGCTTCTGGGGCCGGAGCTCGGAACCGGGCCTGATCGACACGACTATTCCGGGTGCCGTGGTCGTCAACTGCGATACCGTCGACAACAGCGCCGGCATGAACCCCCCCACGACCTATACGCAGTGGACGCTGAACTTCCTTGCGTCGCTACAGGTCGTGGATGAGTCCTCAGGCTACGGCCATAACGTCATGGGAATCCCATGCGGACCGGCGACCGCGCCGCAGCCTCAGTCGGACGCGCTGGTAGTGAGGCATGCGAGCGGGCAACAGATCCCGGCCACGCCTAACGTCATCCAGGTTCAGACAGACCTGACCCGCGGACAAATCTTCAACGATGGCGCGGTACCCGGCGGATACGACCCGGCGTCCCAGACGCACAACGTCGTAGCCAATGTTTACTACGTCAATGCAACCTCGGACCTCGATCCAAATTCGCCGTCGCTGCGCGTCAAGACCCTGGTTCCGGGCGGCATACACCAGGACCAGGAACTGATGTCAGGCGTCGAGAACCTCCAGATACAGGTCGGCATCGACACCGACGGCGACATGGAAGTGGAGCGCTACGTCGACCCCGATCACGACGCGATCAACCCGACGACCGCCGGTACGATTGCCGGCGCGCAAATTATTGCGGTTCGTTTGTGGATGCTGATGCGCTCGGATCGACCGGAAGTCGGCTTTACCGACACGTTGACATATACGACGCCAGATCCCGATTTCAACATCACGCCCTGCGCGCCCGGAGCCGGCTGCCGCTACCCGAACGACCACAGACGTCTGGCGGTTTCGAAAACCATGCTACTGAGAAACTCACAATGAACCGAAGGATCCGCATGGTCCCGATTCGGAACGGGCGACAGCAAGGTGCGGCCCTCGTCGTATCGCTGGTATTGCTGCTGATACTGACCGTACTCGGCGTATCGACGATGGGCACGGCAAAAATGGAAATGCGAATGGCTGCCAATGCACAGTTCTACGAGAACGCATTCCAGCTCGCGGATACCGGCCTGGACACGAACCTGGCCGGCCTGAACGCCGAAACGATCGCGGCCCCACCGGTTACGACAGATAACACCTGCGCCGCCCCCGCTCCGACGGTCATGGTCGCGGATCTCGGCGGCACGTACCAGAACACGATGTGCTTTATGAGAGTAGCCATGTCGATGCCGAAAGGCGCGGGCTCGAGCGCGAGCGCGATCAGCACCTTCTTCTATCAAACGAATTCCCAGGGAGTCGCACAGGCGCAGGCGAGTTCCTTTCATTCTCTGGGCCTGAGCAAGCTGGGTCCGAAGCCCTGAGGAGAGACGGACATGTTACGCGTTTTTCAAATTGCAATAGTCGCACTAATGATGGCCGGCTCCGGCTCAGCCATCGCGGCTCTAGACATCCTGGAAGAAGCTGTGGAAGCGGACGTTTCCGGCACGAGATTTCCGAGCAGTTCTGCGGGACAGGTCGTCGTGCGCGCATGCACGGGCTGCGAACCGCAGGTCTGGCGTGTCAATGCTGACACGTCCTATCACATCGGCATGAGGACTCAGCCGGTCGCGCTGGCTGAGCTGCGCGCCGCGGCCGCCAGCGGTCGGCACGAAATGGTGTACGTGTTTTACAAGCCGGGAACCGACGAAGTCACGCGCGTCGTATTGAGCGCGAAGCATTAATCCTAGTTTTCCGGACAGGTTGTCGTCATGAGCAACTCATTTATACGAATCATTTTGTCGCCAGGCGGCAAGACCGAAGCCGACTGCTTCAATGGTGAGAAAAACGGCTGTTGTGGGTTCACGGATGGCTTCATCCGGACCAACTGGCGCCAGAACGAGGCCCGATAGGGCACAAGGATGAAAGACATGCAGAAAGGATTCACGCTGACCGAATTATTGGTGGTCGTGCTAATTGTCTCGATCCTGGTAGGCCTCGGCTTGCCCGGATACCGGGACTTCATCCAGCGCAGCGGTCGCACGGATGCGTCTACGGCGCTCCTGAAACTGCAGGCACTGCAGGAGAAGTTCTACCTGCAGAACGGTATCTATGCGAGCAACGCACAACTCGCCGCCGCTCCGCCGGCCGGACTCGGGTTTGTCGGCTCGAAGAGCGAGCACGGTTACTACAACCTGACGCTCGTGCCGGATGCCGCCGGACTGGCGGTCGGCTATACAGGGACCGCCACGATCGCGGCGGGTGGCAAACAGGCTGACGACAGCGATTGCACTGCATTCAGCGTCGACCAGAATGGCCGACGCGGTGCGAACGGTGGATTCAACCCGGCGGATGTAGAGGAATGCTGGCGCTAGGGAAGAGCTCGCAAAACATCCGCATATCGGCTCTGCCAGGGAGGCGGACGACATGAAGACTATAAATACAAGCAGGTACTTATCCGCAATCGGCGGCCTGATTCTCGTGCTCGGCTCAGCGCCGGCAAGTTACGCGGACGACACGGAGTTATTCTTCACGGATCTGCCGGAGAACCTCGAGGAGCTCAACGCTGCCCCGAATATCCTTTTCATCATCGATACATCAGGTAGCATGGACGGCGAGGTCCAGACGCAGCCCGACTGGGACCCCGATACGACATGGGCCGGAGCATACGACTCCGACGCTATTTATTGGTCGCGTTGGGGCAACGTACCTGATCCATCGACGGAGCAGTGGTTCCATAAGTCGGCCCAACACTGCGATGCGGCCAACGCGCCGTTGCGCGGCGTCGGCGTATATCAAGGTAACGTAGCCGCATGGAAGGACTCCGGCTCGGTCGGCGCCAACTTTACCTGGCGGGAACCCTACCCTGGATACCACAATCGTCCACTCGAGTGCGAAGATGACTCCGGCGTGCACGGGGAAGGCATCGACGGTGCCGAGGTCGATCCGTCAAAGCCATATATCGCCGACGGGGTAGAATTCGGACCATGGTCCGACACGCCGAACTTCGTCTGGAACGACGAATATACGCTTTACGACGGCAATCATCTGAACTGGAAAAATACAACGCTGCGGGTCACGAAGACACGACTCGAAGTCACCCAATCCGTCGTGAACAACCTGCTCGACACACTAGTTGGCGTCAACGTGGGAATGATGCGGTTTAACCAGAAAGAAGGCGGTCCGATCGTTCACGAAGTCGCGCCCATCGATGCCAACCGGTCGACGCTCAAGGCTGCGGTTAACGCGTTCGATCATGACGGCTGGACGCCGTTGTCGGAAACACTCTACGAAGCAGGTCGGTACTTTTCCGGTCAGGCCCCCTACTACGGCAACTGCACGAACGTCACAGACGGAACATGTATCGACAGCGTCGCAACAGCGCAGTCCGGCGGCACGTATGACTCACCCATCAATTTCTCATGCCAGGAAAACTATGTCGTGCTGCTTACCGACGGCAAGCCGACTGAGGACGTGGGTGCGAATTCAGCGATCCCCGCCCTGCCGGGCTTCGTGACCGCAACTGGCAGCGCATCGTGCGACCGTGGCGACCTGACTGACGACAACGGCAAGTGCCTCGATGAAATGGCCACGTACATGCATAACCACGACATCAGTCCGCTCGACGGGACGCAGACTGTCACGACCCATACCGTCGGTTTCGGCGTAGATCTGAACGTTCTTCGCACGACGGCGAGCGGCGGCGGTGGCGAGTACCAGCCCGCCGACGACACATCGAGCCTGTCGATCGCCTTGACGGAGATCATTCTCGACATCTTCGACGACACGACGACATTTACTTCACCGTCCGTGCCCGTCAACTCTTTCAATCGCATGCAGAACCTTCAGGATGTATTCGTATCCGTCTTCGAGCCGTCGGGCTTGATGCACTGGCCCGGCAATCTGAAGAAATATCGGCTGGTCAACGGTCAATTTACTGATCAGACCGGAGCGCTCGCGATCGACCCGGACACCGGATTCTTCCGCACTGATCCGCCGGCGCATAGCTACTGGTCCGACTCCGCCGACGGCGATAACGCCAAGGCGGGTGGCGCGGCGCATGAGATCGGGGCATGGGCATCGAGAAATTTGTACTCGAATCTCGGCGGCACCCTCAATGTTCCGCTAACGGCAGGATCGAACGAAGTCACCGTCGCATCAACCGTTTCAGCAGCTCAATTGGGAATTGCGGACGTCTCAAACTCGGCCTTGCGCCAGGAAGTTATCGAATGGGCTCGGGGCAGAGACGTCTGGGACGTCGACGACGACAACGCGGTGGATGACGACCGCCATCAGATGGGCGCGCCCCTGCACGTGCGACCGGTAACCATTATCTACGGCGGCACCGCGGACAACCCGGATGCGGTTATCCATACGATGACCAATGACGGCTATATGCATGCGATCAATACGCGCGATGGCAGCGAAGAATGGGCATTCATTCCCAACCGCCTTCTCGACCGACTGTATGGTCTCTATGTCAACGGCGAAAGTGGCAGTACGAGTTACGGCCTCGATGGCGATATCGTCGCATATATAAAGGATGACGACTTCGTACCGGGTATCAGCCCGGGCGTCGAGACGGCGTATCTGCTCTTCGGCCAGCGCCGGGGCGGCGACGCGGTGTTCGCGTTGGATGTCACTTTGCGCGGTCAGCCGAAACTCGCCTGGGTCATCGACTCAACGAGTCATCCGGCATTGGCCGACCTGGGCCAGACATGGTCCACACCGACAGTTATGAAAGTAAATATTGGTGGCGTCACGAAACACACTGCAATCATCGGCGGCGGTTATGCGGAACCGCAGGACGCGAGCGGCTACCGTGAAGATACAGTTGGCAACGCCCTCTACATGATCGATATCGAGACGGGTCAAGTTCTATGGAGCGCAGGCGCCAACGGCAACCACAACCTCGTCATGAATGACGCGGTCAATGCGGACGCCAACGCAACGATGAAACACTCTATTCCGGCACCGATTCAGGCACTTGACCTGACGGGTGACGGCTACGTCAACCGCATGTACGCGGCGGACATGGGCGGGCGAATCTGGCGATTCGATGTCAACAACGGCGCCGCTGCGGACGATCTCGTCGAGGGCGGACTGCTGGCAACCCTCGGCGGAGCGGATTTGGGCACGCCGACGAACTCCGACGCGCGCCGCTTTTATGCCCGGCCGGACGCGGTGCCGTATATCGCCGAGAAGCCGGGAGACCGATCCTATCTGAGCCTGAATATCGGCTCGGGACATCGCGCTCACCCGCTCGACGGAACGAGCGACGATTGGTTCTTCTCGGTACGCGACTACGAATTGTTCAACCCGATCTTGACCGAAAACTACGGCACGCCGGTCAAATTCGACGATTTAATCGACATTACCGACGATCTCAGCCCGACGCTTTACGCGACTGATCCTGGTTGGCGTCTGAAGCTCGAAGCTTCAGCTGGCGAGAAAGTCTTTACCGAGTCGTTGACATTCAAAGGTACGACAATCTTCACGTCTTTCAGTCCGAGCCCGCCGTCGAGCTCATGCACGGAAGCGGTTCATGGCACCGGAACTAATCGCCTGTATCGCGTATCGGTCGTCAATGGCACCCCGGACGTGCAAAATCTCAATGACCCGGTCGACAAGACCGACCGCTACCGCGTACTGAAGCAGGGCGGCATCGCACCGGGCCCAGTCATCTTCTTCACGAACCACGACAATGATGGTGACGAGGAGCCGGGTCAGGAAGGCATACCGGACGGTAAGACCGAAGCGGATTGCTTCGTCGGCACCGAGAGCGGCGGTTGCGGATTCACGGATGATTTTGTCCCGACCTACTGGTTCCAGGACGAAACGCGATAACGCACTACGAATGTGGGTGGGCGCTGCGAGGCGCTCCCGGCCAGCGGCCGGGAGCGCCTTTTTTAGTTAT
This sequence comes from Gammaproteobacteria bacterium, assembly GCA_048550095.1. GTDB lineage: Bacteria > Pseudomonadota > Gammaproteobacteria > Steroidobacterales > SMWD01. The sequence goes on along the minus strand of JBLYYV010000216.1, from coordinate 51 downwards.
TTCCCGCGCCGGCGTGGTCACGAACCCGACTGCGTTCGAGGATGAATCCGT
>JBLYYV010000215.1:0-7013 GCA_048550095.1 Gammaproteobacteria bacterium | reverse complement strand
CGTGTACTTCGAGCCCGGCGCGCTCGGCGCCGAGCGCGCCGACGAGAAAGTCGACGAGTTCGTGGAACGAGTCAAGGCCGGCGGCGTAATCCCGAAGATGATTTACGGGTCCGACGGCGCTCAGTTCCCGGGTTACGTGAAGCGACACCTCGAGCATTTCGTCGCCGCCATGGAACGCGCGGATTATTCGGTCGAAGAGATGCGGCAGGTGCTGTCGGGTAATTTCTCGCGCGTGTTCAATCTGCCCGAATTCGAGGTGTGAGTCGATGAAACGTATTTATAGAATTCACTCGCTCGGACTGGCTGCGTTGGCCGCGATGGGCCTGTTGACCGCATGCGGCGGCGATCCGGACCCGGGGATGAAGCGAATTGAAGTGACGACCACCGTGGTGCCGCCGCCCGGTGTGGAGGGGCCAGTCGAGGTTCGCCTGTTTCAGCTGTGGTCGCTGGAAGGCATGATGCGTCATCCGCTGCAGCTGCTCGACATCGTTCCGGCGGAAGCCAACAAGGCCTTCACCCACACGATCGACTATCCGGCCAATTTCGGCGAAGGCCTCGCGGTCTTCGCGTGGATAGACACAGACGACGACGGGATTCACTGCACGCCGACGGTGCGCGACGACATGAGCGGGCTCGCGACGGTCGAGAGCGTGGATTCAGGCAAGGCCGAAGTCATCGTAACGTTGACGGACGCCTGCCGGGCACCGGGCTGGTTCTATCCGCCGGCTGAATAGTTACTACCCTGCACGGCCCCGGTCTTCCGGGGCCGGCAACGCTGACCACCATTGAGGAGGCTTCGCCGTGCAGCCATTTTCCTACGCCTTACCGACCCTGACCGCCATTGTTTTCGGCGCCGCGATCAACGCGCAGGCAGCGAATCTGCCCGCACCCGCGTCGGAAGAGTTCTGTGCAGCGGTGCAGAGAATCCTCGCCAACACCGATCTCGAGAGTGAGAACACGGTGTTCAACGACCTCGGTGACTACGCCGCATCGAAGCCCGCGATCAAACCGTTGACTAATTACCAGGTCGTCTCCTACAGCGGGCAGATGCCGATGATGGTCTCCTGCAAGGTCAAGACGGCTGCGCATTTGCGCTCGGAGTACGGCGAAGAAACCGCCGGGGAGCAGCTGTTTTGTCCCGCCGTGACGCGCCTGGCACAGGGCCAGGCCGTCGCCGAACTGGCGCGGACGAATCCCGAGGCCGCCGAGCGCGCCAGAGCCATCGTCGTTGAAGACAACGAACCCTATGCATCGGGACGCGGCTACCTGGGCGACTTTGAGCTGAGCTTCATCGGGGAAGATGGCGCCGTGCATTTGAATTCGCCCGGGCTATTCCAGGATTACGATGCCTGGTTCACCTGGATTCTGCCGGAGCGCCTGCAGGGACAAAACTACTGCCATATAGCGACGGTTGACTACATCAAAGCGCTGGCGCTCGGCGATATCGAACCGGGCACCAGCATCGTGCTCGATGAGAATCATCCCGTAACGCCCCAGTAACCCCTTCGGTTCCTCGCGTCATCTCGGCTCGCGGAATCGATCAATCCGACGGCTGCGGGAAGTCTGCGCCCTGAGTCTTGCCGAAGCGCGACGTGTAGTCATATTGTTGTTCGCGGCGGCGCGCGTTTTCGATGACGCGCGCGGCGATCTTGTCAGCATCGTCGCGAACCGCGTCGCAACTCGCCCGTTCACCGATATCCTGCAGCTCCCTCTCGATACGGTTCGCCGTATCGACCGCCAGCTGCTGGTGACGCAGCAGGTGGCCCAGCAACGCACCCATGAAGCCGTCCCACTCATCCCGTAACGCGGGCTCCGCCGCACCACTCGCGGACCACCGCGGCAACAGGTAGGCGACGGCTACTTTGGTCGATACATCCGTCACGGCGCAGCCCGACTCCGTTTCTTCGGCGCCCGTCTGCCACGATACCTGCCAGTCGGCCCGCGCGAAACGCAACTCGCCCTCGTCCTCTACCGACGCGTTGGTGTACAGGTCACGGCGGACTTCCTCGACCGTCGCACCGTCGATTTCGTAGTACGTCCGGCGCACGTCGATGACCGGCCCGACCCGCTCGGCGCGCAATGCGCCGGACGTGGACACCAGCGCGTCACCCGATTCGCCAAGCAGCGTCTCCGTCCAGGTCAGCGCGCCGGCATCTACTTCGTAGCTCATGTCCGGGCGCACGCGCTGATCGAATGCCCGGCTGTCGAATTCGCACACGTCGGATGACACGCGGCCGACGAAATCCGTCTTCTGCTTGCGCCAGACGAATGCGCAGGCGTCCGGAAAGTCCATTAAGTCGGCCGGCGCCACCTGTCGCCAGCGCACCGGCGTGGCAGCGAACTTCGGCTCGAGCCGGTCCGGCGCGAACACCCAGGCGCGCATGCGATTGGTTGCGCGGAGCGGATCGGTGTCGAACGCGAATATCTTCTGTTGCAGCACGGGGCCGTCGACGGCATCCCCGCGTAGCGTGTAGGCGTAGACCAACTCACCGAACTGGGGCGCGTCGATCGCGGCGATCTCGTGGAAGATCGGCCGAGGCTCGCCCGCGCCCGGCAACTGCGCCTCGCCGCCATAGCGGCCCGGCCACAAGGTCACGATATCGTCGAGTTCCGCGACAAGATCCGCGGTCCTGCGTTCCGGGGACGCACAGCCCGCGGCGGCCAGCGCCGCCAGAACGAAAATGACCGAGACTTTGCGCGATTCCATGGGGCGCGGATTGTATCATTGCGCTGAATCCGCCTGCGCGGAACAACGGACGGGGGCAATCAGTGACCAGGCGAAACGACGCGCGGATGCGCCGGAGTTCCATGCGCGTGACGGCGCACGCGCGCCGCTGCTGGACGTCGCTGCTGTTGGCGGCCATGGTGGCGGCGCCGTGCGCCGCGGACCACCCGCTGGACCCCTTGAGCCAGCAGGAGATCTTTACCGCCGTCGATGCGCTGTGGAAGGCCGATCTACTCGACCGGGACAGCCGCTTCTCGATCGTCAAGCTCGCCGAACCCGACAAGCAGGCAGTACTGGCATGGAAGCCCGGGACGCAGCTGCCGCGACGCGCGTTCGCCGCGATTCGTCACGAGCGCAGGCTCTACGAAGCCGTGATCGACATCGGCAGCAAGGAAGTCGTCTCGTGGGAGCAGATCGAAGGCGCGCAACCGGCGCAGATCGCCGACGAATGGCTGCTGGCGCAGCAGATCGTGCGCAAGGACGAGGCCTGGCGTGCGGCGATCAGGGAGCGCGGCATCAAGGACCCGAAGGCGCTGTTGTGCGTGCCGTCGTTGCCGGGCTACTTCGGCACAGACGAAGATCGGTCGAGACGGCTCGGCAAGGTCGCCTGTTACGACGGCCGCAGCGACCGCAACCTGTGGGGACGGCCGCTCGAAGGCCTGGTCGCGACGGTCGACTTCGACGAACGCCGCGTCGTCGATCTGTACGACGCCGGTCCCGTGCCGCTGGGCGACGGCGGCCCGCCGGTCGCCGACAAGACCGGCGCGACGATAGCGCCGCTCGGCCCGAAGAAAAAACGCTACCGCATCGACGGCCACGAGGTCGAATGGGACATGTGGCGCTTCCACGTGCACGTCGATCCGCGCACCGGGCCGGTGCTGTCGCGGGTAGCAGTGCGCGACGAACAGGATCGCATGCGCTCGGTGCTCTACCGCGCCGAGGCGGCCGAGATGTTCGTGCCGTACATGGATCCGGACCGGGCATGGTACTACCGCGCGTTCCTCGACATCGGCGAGTACGGCATCGGCGCGAGCGGCACGCCGCTCAGGGCCGGACGCGACTGCCCGAAGGACGCGACGATGCTCGACGCTACGTTCGCCGATCACATGGGACGAGCATATGAGAAAGAGGGCCTCGTCTGCATCTTCGAGCGCTCGACCGGCGACGTCGCATGGTCGCACTACGAGATAGCGCGCAACCGTTCGAGATCGAACCGGCACGACGAACTCGTCGTGCGATTCGTCGTCTGGCTGGGCAACTACGACTACGTGCTCGAGTGGATATTCACGAAGACGGGCTCGCTGAAGGGCCGCATCGGCGCGACCGGCGTCGTGCAGGTCAAGGGCGTAGACAGCGAGTCGATGAACTCGCCGAGTGCGGCGGAAGACACGGCCTACGGGCGATTGATACTGCCGCACACGGTCGCCGTGAATCACGATCACTTCTTCGCGTTCAGGCTCGACACGGACGTAGACGGACCGGTTAACTCCCTGTCGATCGATCGGCTGCAGCGCGTCGACCTCGACCCGGCAGAGACCGGCACACCGCTGACGAGCATCTGGCGCGTCAGGCCCGAGATTGCCACGACCGAATCCGACGCGATGCTGACGATCGATCCACGTATGCCGGCGCTGTGGCGCGTGCTCAGTTCGACGATGAAGAACCCCGTTGGGAATCCGACGAGTTTTCACCTGCGCCCCGGCGCGCCGACACTGCCGCTGGTCGATCCGGACTCGCTGCCGCAGACGCGTGCGTCGTTCTCGAACCATCACCTGTGGGTGACGCCGTACGACCCCAACGAGCGCTACCCGGCCGGCGCCTATCCGAACCAGCATCCGGGCGGCGCGGGCCTGCCCGAGTGGACCCGCAACGACCGGCCGATCGAGAACGCCGACATCGTCCTGTGGTACACGATCGGCATGCACCACGTCGTCCGCGCCGAGGACTGGCCGCTGATGCCGGTCGTGCAGCATGAGTTCGAGTTACGGCCGTTCGATTTCTTCAGCCGGAACCCGGACGTGCCGACGCGCTAGGTTTTCGGAGCGATGGACATGTCTCATCTGACGGTCATGCCCGGCATATGCCTGCGGAATTGGCGGTCCGGAATCTCTATGGTGCTATGCTCGACCGCATGTCTCGCCCGCTGAGTCTTTTCGCTTCGTGTCTCTGCCTGTTCGCAGTCCTGGCGTTCGCACAGGATCAGGCCGTCGAAATCGAGCAAGATGACCCGGGCGCGCTATGGGAGTGGCGCATCGCAGCCTTCAGCCGCTATGGACCGTCCTATCCGGCGTCGGAGGAAATGCAGGTCAACATCATCCCGCTGCCGATTCCCATCTATCGCGGGAAGTTTCTCCGCCTGTTCGAGGATAGCGAGAATCCGATTCGCGGCAAGGTCTTCGAGCGCGACCGGATCAAGCTCGACCTGGACTTCGACCTCACGTTTCCGGCCGACAGTGACGAGATCGATGTGCGCACCGGCATGCCGGACCTGGACTTCCTGATACAGGCCGGGCCCGAGCTGGATCTGCAGTTCGCCCGCCAGGAATTCCTGGAGGGGCGCTGGCACCTGGCGCTGCAGGGTCGCGGCGCGGTTTCTTTCGACGGCCTGGACCCGTCGTACCGCGGCCTGACATTCAGCGCGGAGTTTCGCTATATCGCGCAGGTCACGAGTCGCGACGAGTTCAAGTTCCGCATCACGCCGACGGTCGCGACGCAGGAATACATGGCCTACTACTACCAGGTCGATCCCGAATTCGCGACGCCGGAGCGGCCTGCATACAAGGCAAGCGGTGGCTATCTCGGCACGGACTTCACGGCGAACTGGAGCCGCAATTTTTCCGAAAAGCTGTCGGTCTGGTTCGGCGCGAGGCTAGGCGTACATTCGGGCGCGCGAAACAAGAACAGCCCGCTATTCACCGAGGATATCAACCCGAGCGTGTACGCCGCGTTCATGTACAAATTCTGGGAGAGCAAGAGGCGGGCGGAGCGTCCGCCGGGAGAGCCGGAAGCGAAGCAGGTCTCAACCGCGCCGTCTAACGAGCGCTATCTCGCTCGATAAATAACCAGATCAAGGGTCACGCCTACTCGACGAATATCGGTAGCGGAAACCCGGTGCCCGGCGCCGTTCGCTCCGCCGACACGGTCGCCTCGTCAAACGCGTATTCCTTCGGTTCACCGGTCCTGTCGATCGACAGGTTCTCGAAGTCGAAACGATCCCGGTCCGCCAGCTGGCTCAGCGCGACGTTCTGCAGTGACCGGAAGATGCCGGCGGTGCGGCCCGGCGTTTGCCGGTCCCAGTCACGCAGCATCTGCTTGACCTGCTGTCGCTGCAGGTTTTCCTGCGAGCCGCACAGGTCGCACGGAATGATCGGGAACTTCTTTACGTCGGCGTATTTCGCCAGATCGTGTTCGCGGCAGTACGACAAAGGACGGATCACGACATTGCGGCCGTCGTCGGAACGCAGCTTCGGCGGCATCGCCGCGAGCTTGGAGCCATGGAACATGTTCAGGAACAGCGTCTCGACGATGTCGTCGCGATGATGGCCGAGCGCGATCTTGGTCGCGCCGATCTTCTCGGCGAAGGCATACAGCGTACCGCGGCGTAACCGCGAGCATAGGCCGCAGGTCGTCTTGCCCTCGGGGATCTTTGCCTTGACGACCGAGTAGGTGTCCTGCTCGACGACGTAGTACTCGATACCCAAGGCGTCGAGATAATCCGGCAGCACGTGCGCCGGGAAACCCGGCTGCTTCTGGTCCATGTTGACGGCGACGACGTCGAAACGAATCGGTGCGCTCTGCTGCAGGCTCAGCAGGATGTCCAGCATCGCATACGAGTCCTTGCCACCCGACAGGCAGGCCATGACCCGGTCGCCTTCTTCGATCATGTTGTAGTCCGCGATCGCGTTGCCGACGTTGCGCCGCAGTTGCTTCTGCAGCTTGTTGAAACGCGTCTTGTCCTTCTTCGCCAGTTCCTGCACGGGCCTGTACCTTCAGCGGATTTCCGGGGGACGCTATTACAGCAGCAGGACAGAGCACCGGCAAGCGAGCGGTTTCAGGCCGCGCGCCGCCCCATGACGACGGCCCTGACCGGAGCTGGATAACCCTCGATGGTCAGGTTCGGATCCTCGGGATCCAGAGCCTCGGCCAGCGATTCGAAGCGCATCCAGTCGGTCGTGCGCTGCTCTGCCACGGTCGTGCGATCGACGCTGACGACCTGGATATCCGTGAAACCGGCCTCGGCGAGCCACACCTGCAGGGTCTCGACGGTCGGCACGATCCAGACGTTGCG
>JBLYYV010000214.1:0-7971 GCA_048550095.1 Gammaproteobacteria bacterium | reverse complement strand
GTGTCGGCTTGCCGCCGAGCTGCTCGACGAGCCCGTCGTAGCGACCGCCCGCGCAGACCGTGCCCTGGGCACCAAGACGATCGGTGACCCACTCGAACACCGTGCGCGTGTAGTAGTCGAGGCCCCGCACGAGCCGCGGGTTGACCCGATACTCGATGCCGGTGGCGTCGAGAAGGCTGCGCAATTCGTCGAAGTGCCGCGCCGACTCCTCGTCGAGGTAGTCCGTAATGATCGGTGCTCCCGCGACCAGCTCCTTCATCTCCGGGTTCTTGCTGTCCAGGATACGCATCGGGTTGCGGTGCAGGCGATCGCGGCTGTCGGCGTCGAGCGAATCGACGTGCTGCTCGAAATAGTGGGTCAGCTCATCACGATATCGAACCCGCGACTCGGGGGTACCGAGCGAGTTGATCTCGAGTTCGACCGCGCCGTCGATACCGAGCGCGCGCCAGACGCGGTTCGTCAGAATGATCAGTTCCGCGTCAACATCGGGCCCGGCGAAGCCGAGCGCCTCCATGCCGAACTGGTGGAATTGCCGCTGGCGGCCCTTTTGCGGCTTCTCGTAGCGAAACATCGGACCGATGCACCAAACCTTCTGTCGCTGATTGTGCAGCAGGCCGTTGGATATGGCGGCGCGGACGACACCCGCCGTCGCCTCGGGGCGCAGCGTGAGGCTGACGTCGTTGCGATCGGCGAAGGTATACATTTCCTTCTCGACAATATCCGTCACCTCTCCGATCGAACGCTTGAACAACTCCGTCCGTTCGACGATCGGCACCCTGATTTCCCGATAACCATAGGCAATCGCCGTGTCGCGCAGGACCGATTCGACCGCACGCCACGTAGCACTGTCTTCCGGCAGGATATCGGGCATCCCGCGAATGGGTTGGATCTGCGACATCAGTGTTTCTCGCGACGCGTTCTTACTCGACCGAACCTGCGCTGATTTCGAATCGAGCGACTTTGCCGTTCACTTCGGACGAAGGCACGGAGTACGGCTGGTCGTTGACGGTCAACTCAACGCCCGAGGCGTTGCCGATCAGCAACTTGAACGGCGGCTCGCCCGCCAGCTCGCGCCGCCTGCCCGGCCGTTGCAGGCCAAATAACAGGCGCTTGTTTGCATCGGAAATTTCCACCCAGGACTCTTCCTTGAAATGCAGGCTCAGTCGCACGACGTCGGGTCGCGGCAAAGCCGCAGCTTCCGCGACGCTGGCTGGTTCGACACTTTCTGGCTCGACCCGGGCCGGTTCTACGCTGACCGGTTCCGCCGCCACGGGTTCAGGCTCGACTCGCGCCTCTGACACGACCGGCTCGGGATCGGCGACCCGCGGTTCGACCGGGTCCGGTCTCGCGGCACTCGCCGTCTCCGCCACGGTCGTCATCGGATCCGGCCGTTGCGCCGCTGCTGACGCCTGCGCCGATGCGACCCGTTCGGCATCGAGATCATCGGACACCGGGGCATCGGCTGCCGTGGATGCGGACACGGCGGACTCAGGAATATCATCGTCCTGCATGACATAGACCGTCAGCGCGATGCCGACCAACATGACGAGCGCCGAGAACCCCAGTATGACCGGGTTGACGGTGACAGACCTGCGCACCGGTCGCTCGACGGGCGGCACTGCCGGCGCGGCGGGCTCCCCGTCTCGATACGATTCAAGTACCACGTTCGGCGCCAGACCGACGAGCTTCGCATAAGCCTTAAGATGCCCGCGCACGAAGACCGGTGCGCCGAGTTCGTCGAAGCGCTCTTCCTCGAGGGCGAGCACGACGGACTCGTCGAGATTCAGCTCCTCGGCGATACGCTCGAGCGAAACCGCACGCGCCTTGCGGGCTGAACGGAGACGCTCACCGAGGCCGAGGCCACCGCCCGTCTTGTCCGGATCGTTATCCGGCATTGCGCTCGAGCTCCAGCAGCATGCGAGTCTCGACTGACTCGGGGAAATCGGTGCGCAGCGAACTGGCGTGATCTTCGGCCGCTTTCCGATCACCCATCGCGGTCTCAACCTGGAAACTGAGCCACAACGCCGCCGGTGTCGGCCTCGACACGGCTGCGTAACGTTGCAGGAACGCGCGCGACTGCAGGTAATTCTCGCGCTGATAAGCGACGTCCGCCAGTTGCAGCAACGCGTCCGGATACTGGTTGTCGAAGTTCAGCGCCGCCCGCAGGTAGTTTTCGGCGAGCGCGAGATCGACACTCTTGGCACAGACGCCTGCGTTTGTATTCAGCATCGCTTTGTTCGAAAAATACTTGGATTGCGGAATCGCGATTGCGCGATTGAAGTTTTCCAGCGCCTCCTTGACGGTCGCATCGTTGCGACACAGGAATACACCGAGACTGTTCAATGTCTCCGGGTCGTTCGACGCCAGCGAGACGGCTTTGCGATAGTGCTTCTCGGCACCCTTGGAGTCGCCGAGCGTTTCGTAAACGAGCCCGAGCGCGCGATGCGCAGTGACGTTGTCCGGGTCGAGTTCGACCGCCTTCTCCAGCTTGGACTGCGCCGATTGCAAATCGCCCTGGCGCAGGTAACCGACGCCGAGGTCGACATTCAGCGATGCGGCCTCTTCCGGTTGCTCCTTCGGCTGCACACGGCCCGAGGTCGTCTCTGTCACGCACCCGACGAGCAGCATCGACAGCGCGATATGCGCGATCACGAGAAAACGAATTGACTGGTCCATCACTGAGTCATGCCCTGCTGAAATTTAGCCCCCATCGGCACCCGGACCCGATTGCTGACGCGCCCCGCGAGTTGCCCGCAAGCGGCCGCGATGTCGTCGCCGCGAGTCTTGCGCGTGACGGTAATGATACCCGCCCGCAGCAACACTTGCCGAAAGTCGTCGACGACCGATTGATCGGAACGACGAAACTCACTGCCGGGAAACGGATTGAATGGAATCAGGTTGACCTTGGCGGGCCGGTTCGCGAGCAGGCGCGCCAGTTGACGTGCCTGATCGAGGCTGTCGTTGACGCCAGCGAGCATGACGTATTCGAACGTAACATCCTTGAGGTTCGCCGACCGCGCGTAGTCCCAGCAGGCCGACAAGAGCTCGTCGATCGGGTAACGCCGATTGATCGGCACCAGTCGATCCCGCAATTCGTCATTCGGCGCGTGCAGTGAGACCGCCAGCGCGACGTTGGACGTCGTCGCCAGCTTGCGAATCTGCGGCACGAGCCCGGACGTGCTGATCGTGACGCGGCGTCGCGACAGGCCGAAACCCAGATCGTCGAGCAGGATATCTACCGCGCGTGTGACCGCACGCAGGTTTGCCAGCGGCTCGCCCATGCCCATGAAAACGACATTCGAGATGCGCTGCGTATCGTCCGCGCCGAGTTCCTGGCGGGCCAGCATGACCTGGCCAACGATTTCATCCGCCGACAGATTGCGGTTGAAGCCCTGACGCCCCGTCGCGCAGAACGGGCAGTCCATCGCGCAGCCGACCTGGGAGGACACGCACAACGTCCCCCGCGTCTCCTCCGGGATGAAGACCGTCTCGACCGCCTGCTTGTCGCCGGCCCTGAGCTGCCATTTCACGACGCCGTCGGTCGCATCTTCCCGTTGCTGAATCTCAGGTAGCGCGAAGGTCAGACGATCGCCCAGCGACTGGCGCAGGGTCCGGCTCAGATCCGTCATCTCGTCGAGGTCGCAGACCGAACGGCCGTAGACCCACTGCATGACCTGGCGGGCACGAAACGGCTTCTCGCCCATGTCCGCAAACAGGGACTCGAGATCGCCTCGCGTCATGCCCAGCAGGTTTTGAGTGGTCTCGGCCATTCGATCGATACGGCGCAATCAGCGAGTGCGCGGGCAGATCTGGTCGTCGTCGAAGAAATACGCGATCTCGACAGCCGCGGTATCCGGACCGTCGGAACCATGTACGACGTTCTCCTCGATGCTCTCCGCGAAATCCTTGCGAATCGTGCCAGCATCAGCGTCGGCGGGGTTCGTCGCACCCATGATCTCGCGATTTTTCTGGATCGCGTTCTCGCCTTCCAGCACCTGGACCATGACGGGACCCGAGATCATGTAACTGACGAGGTCATTGAAGAAGGGCCGTTCCTTGTGCACGGCATAGAAACCTTCGGCCTGGTCGCGTGTCAGGTGCACCATGCGCGATGCGACAATCTGCAGACCCGCCTGCTCGAAGCGCCGATAGACTTCACCGATCAGGTTCTTCTCGACACCGTCGGGTTTCACGATAGAAAACGTACGTTCAATAGCCATTACTGTTCCTGTTGTTGATAACTACACACTAAAACTTTCGCCGCACCCGCATTCGCCGGCCGCATTCGGATTTCTAAAACGGAAGGCTTCGTTCAAGCCCTCGCGCACGTAGTCGACTTCCGTGCCGTCAATCAGCTCGAGACTCTGCTGGTCGACGATGACTTTCACATTGTCGGTATCGAAGACGACGTCGTTGTCGCTCACCTCGTCGGCGTAATCGACGACGTAGGCGAAACCGGAGCAACCCGTCTTCTTGATGCCAAGCCGCAGGCCGATACCGGCGCCGCGCCTGGCAAGATAGTTCCGGACCCTTTCGGCCGCGCGGTCAGTAAGAGTAATCACTGCTGATCTTCCCAATTGATTGATATGAGTACCCGGTTCGGAGCGGTGAGCCGGGTCCGTCGCCACCTAGGCCGGGGACCCTTGACCCCGAGAATCGGCAAGCCGCCTATTTTCCCAAGCATGGAAGCAATCATGCAAGGCATCCTGCACGATCAATAGCCTGCCGGTCTTCTCGACCGGCACATCCAGCGCGCTGCGCAGTGCGTCGACATCGACCCCGACGAGCGCCTCGGCCGGCGCCCCTTCGAGGCCCTGCGTCGCCAGGCTGCACGCCGCAATGGTGTGCGGGCAACCATAGGCCTGGAAAGCGACCCGCAGGATCCGGCCTGCCTCGATTTCGGCCTCGAATCGCACGTGCGCGCCGATGTCCCGGCGCCCCGCCGTCCCGGTAAACATATTGTCTCCTGACCCGCCGAGAGGGCCAACATTCACCGGGCGGCTGAAATGTCGCGCGACCGCGGGCGAATAGCGCGGATCGCGGTTCATGCCAGCGCAACCCTGGACTTGGGCGCCAGACTGCGCAAACGCTCAACGGCGACGCAGAAGGCCTCGATCGCGAAGTCGATCTGCTGATCGGTGGTCGACCGCCCGAAACTGAATCGCACGGAGCTGCGAGCGAGTTCATCGTGGCGGCCCAGCGCGCGCAGTGCCGCGGAAGCCTCGGTCGTCGCCGTTGCGCAGGCCGAGCCCGCGGAGACGGCCAGGTCACCGAGCGCGCAGTGCAGGCTCTCGCCCTCGACACCGGTCACGCTGACGCTGAGGATGTGGCAGACACGATGCCGGGAATGCCCGTTCAGCAGCACGCCCGACAGCGAACTGATTCCGGCCCACAGTCGATCCCGAAGCATCGCGAGCCTTTCCGCATCTTCTTCGCGGCGTTCGCGCGCGATCTCGAAAGCGAGCCCCATCCCGACAACCTGATGAGTCGGCACGGTACCGGGCCGCACGCCGCGCTGCTGACCACCACCGTGGAACAGCGGCTCGACCCGGCCGACGCGGCGGCGATTCAGGTATAGCGCGCCAACGCCCTTCGGCCCATAGAGTTTCTGCGCCGACAGCGACATCAGGTCGACGTTCTGCGCGACAACATCGACCGGCAGCCTGCCGGCGCTCTGTGCGGCGTCGACATGCAACAACACGTCACGTTCGCGGCACAACCGTCCGATTGCCGCGATATCCTGGATGACACCGATCTCGTTATTGACATGCATGACCGACACCAGCGTCGTGTCCTGGCGCAAGGCGGCCGCGATGTCGTCGGGGTCGACGACGCCGTTGGCATCGGGCTCGACATAGGTGACGTCGAAACCCTGTTTCTCGAGGTAGCGGCAGGCTTCGAGCACGGCCGGGTGTTCGATTGACGTCGTCACGACGTGCTGCCCGGCGCCGGAACGGAAACGCGCCGCGCCGATGATCGCGAGATTGTCCGACTCGGTTGCGCCCGATGTCCAGACGATTTCAGCCGGTGCGGCATTGATCAGCGCAGCCACCTGCTCGCGAGCGCGGGTCACCGCCGCCGCTGCATCGCGGCCGAACGAATGCGTCGCGGAATGCGGGTTGCCGTAACCAGCGTCTCCGGTCAGGCATTCGAACATCGCCGCCGCAACTTCGGGAGCGACCGGTGTCGATGCCGCATAGTCGAGATAGACCGGCGCATTCACCGCATCGTCGGCGGCCACTCGAGCATCCGCCGACGCGGGCGCCAGCGTGCTCAGAATACCGCGCAACATGTTCAACTCCCGCTCGTCCAGCCGTGCGCGGTTATAGAGGCGCCGCAATCGCCGCATCAAAGCGCGCGGGTTGTCCGACTTGATAAAGCCCGACTCGAGTAGTGCACGTTCGAGGTGAGCATAGAAATGCTCCATGCCCTCCGCGCTGGCGGGTGGCGTATCTTCATTGCCGCCGGGTCTTTCGTCGCGGTGACTCGCACGACGAATCTCATACGCGATGATCTGGACCGCTGCGGCCAGATTCAGCGAGCTATAGTCGGGGTTGGTGGGTATATAGACCAGCGCATTGCACTGATCCGTCTCGGCATTCGTCAGGCCCGCGCGCTCGGAACCGAAGACGATCGCGACCGGTTTCGTCCGGCTCGATTCGAGGGCCTGCTCCGCGCATTCGCCCGGATCCAGCTCGGGCCAGCTCAGGCTTCGCCGGCGCGCACTGGTGCCAACCACCAACCCGCAGCCGGCCACGGCTTCGGTCAACGTCGGCACGATGCGCGCGTCCAGCAGGACATCCTTGGCCCCGGAAGACCTTGCCTGCGCGACATCATCGAGCTCACAACCCGGATTGACGACGACGAGTTCCGTCAGGCCCATCGTTTTCATCGCGCGCGCGGCCGCACCGATGTTCCCGGGATGGGTCGGCTGAAACAGGACAATGCGGATGGGGAATTCGGGGTCGGCTGCCATTTTTCGATCAGTCACAAGAGGTGGCCACGATCCTAACCGAAAATGGGTGCCTGACACCGCTGAATTGACAGTACAATAGCGCACCTTTTCGATGGCGCCGTCCACATGCAGGCATTTCTCAACACAGCGATCAAGGCCGCGCGGCGCGGCGGCGACCTGGCCGTGCGTCAACTCAACCGCGTCCACGAGCTCAAGGTCGAAAGCAAAGGTGTCAACGACTTCGTTACGCGCGTCGATCGGGCGGCCGAGGAAAAAATCATCGAGACGATCCGGGACTACTATCCCGACCACGCCTTTCTCGCCGAAGAAAGCGGCGTCAGCGGCGATAGCGACCACGTCTGGATCATCGACCCGCTCGACGGCACGACCAACTTCATCCACGGAGTGCCGGTATTCGGCGTATCAATCGCATTGCGCATCAAGGGCCGGATGGAAATCAGCGTCGTATACGACCCGAATCGCCAGGAGATGTTCACTGCGATCCGCGGCCGCGGCGCGCAGGTGGACGGTCACAAGATTCGGGTGAGCGGCCGGCGCGGCCTGGACGGCGCGCTGATCGGCACGGGTTTCCCCTATCGCTCTAAAGATAAGGTCGAGGCCTACGCTAAGATGCTGATCAGCGTGCTGAGCGAAACCGCCGGCGTGCGACGCCCGGGCGCCGCATCGATCGATCTCGCCTGGCTCGCCGCAGGCCGCTATGACGGCTTCTGGGAATTCGGCTTGAACACCTGGGACATCGCCGCGGGCTCCCTGCTCTTGCGCGAAGCCGGCGGCCTGATCAGCGAACTGGACGGCGACGGCGACTACCTCGAGAGCGGCAACATCGTCGCCGGCTCGCCGAAGGTGCATGACGCGCTGAGAAAACTCCTGCTCAAGCATCTACCGTAGCGAAAAGTTTTTTCGTTCGTGCGTGACCGGATCCGTGCCCCGGATGGCTGGTGGATCATTGTGCTGAGACACGCCGTGAATACGTCCCTGTAGGCTCCAGCGCGGCG
>JBLYYV010000213.1:0-2667 GCA_048550095.1 Gammaproteobacteria bacterium | reverse complement strand
GCTGGGGCGCGATGCGCGCGGAGAATTGATCCGGTATCACGCCCGTGAAGCTGAAATTGGGCGACCGCAGGCCGTTGCTCTCGCTCCAGCTGCTGATGTTTATACCGCCTTCCGATGTACCGCTGGTGAATTCCGGTTGCAGCACCGCGCCCAGTTGCGGGTGGGGGCTGCCGCTCGCGTCGCCCACCTTGACGACGTATTGCTCCAGCGGCTGACCGACGGGCGGCGGCAGCGCCCTGCCGTTTCGGGTGTGGCAGGCCACACATGAATCGTTGATGTAGTTCGTGCCCAGCTTGTTGGCCAGTTCGGTGAACGGCGGATTGTTGACCGGCTCATCGTGCGATCCGTCGCCGAAGTTGGTGTGATGCACGCGGCGCCCCAACACGAAAACCTGGCCATTGATATTCGACAGGTTGCCGGCCATTTGCATGAAGTGGTTATCGGGCTCATCCGAATACTGGTATGGCAGCGTCGTATTGCCGCCCAGCCAACCGGCCACAGGCATCGGATAGGAGTCTTCCCGTTCGGTGGCGGGATCGCCGAACACCCCGCGCGCCTCCCAGGGCACGACGCCCTGGCCGACGATATACAGGATGGTCGTGCCGTAGTAATTATTGCGGCCGTTGGGAACCCCAATCAGGAACTGACTGAGTTCAAACTCGAGCCGGTCACCGACCTGTAGCGGCCGATTGAATTTCTGATTGAAGTTCAGGCTGCGCGTATAGTGCCTTGCGTCTTCGCCCGGGACATCCAGGCCCGGCACAGCCGTCATGACGCCGTTGTTGTAGTACTCCGCCACCGTGTTGATGCCACGATAAAAGAATCGCAGTTCCGCCTCGGTCGGACTCAACTGCCATTGTGTCTTGACGTTGAAGGTAATGGTGTCGCCACCCTTTCCAATCGTGTCGACAATCTCGATGGCAGCGGTGCGGTGCTCCCAGTAGTGCGACAGATAGTGGTCGTAGATCTTGAACTGGTCTTCACGCGCGTGGCGGTCGCGTGCGCGATCCGACAGGCGTGTAATCAGCGCAGTGGGCGTGTCTTCCTGCAGGGCGGGCTCCAGGGCGGTCGTACCGTCAAACAGCGGAGCAAAGACCTGGACGAAAGGCACCGTATGCCAAACGCCGCCCGCCCCGTCTCCGTTCGTGTCGCCGACTGCCGTGTCGCCGACGTAAAAGTACAGCGGCCGTCCGGCATGGGTCGCTTGCAGCGCACCGTCGTCACGCGTAACCGTGCCGAGGTCGGATACGCCGGTTGCGGCGCCGTCGGTGACCAGCAGCGGCGGCCAACTGGTCGCACAGCCGGCATTGCAGGTACTGGTACCCGGTGCGGCAAGATCGTTGTCGAACACATACAAAGTGAAACCGGGCTGGCTGGCGCCGGATCCGCCCGCCAGAATGCCGTTGATGGACGCGACTTCATTGACGGGGATGATGATTGCGCAACCGCTTGCATCGACCGGCGTCGCCGGCGGGGTGCCGGGACACAGATCGAGACTGTCTGCAACGCCGTCGTTATCCGTATCGACGATGACGCAGCCATCCGCATCCACTGTGCTACCGGCCGGTGTACCGGGGCACAGGTCTCGAGTGTCGTCTACGCCATCGCCATCTTCGTCCGCCGCCGGCGTGCCGTACACTTTTATTTCCCAGATCGAATATCCATACACGCTGGTGCGCGTCAGGCCGAACATGCGCACATAGCGATAAGTTCCGGCGATATCGACGATGTCAGTGCGGTCTCCGAATGCGCCACCCGATTCACTGGCGAGCGTCGTCCAGTTGCTGTTGTCGCTCGAACCCTGGATTTGATAGGTCGCGGCGTTGGCCGCTTCCCAATCGATGGTCACCTGGTAAAGCTCGAAGTCAGAACCGAGATCGAGCGCAATCCAGCTTGGATCGATACCGTGTGCCGACTCCCAGCGGGTTGCCGGGTCGCCGTCCACGGCGAGGCTCGCGCCGCCCGCCGCGCCGGTTGTGCTCGCGGTAGCGGTGGCGCTGAGCGGAGGCAGAATGATCGAGCAGCCACTGGCATCGACCGGAGTGCCGGGCGGTGTGCCGGGACATAGGTCGAGACTGTCTTCGACGCCGTCATTATCGGCATCGGGACCGCCCGCAACGACCTTCGTATTGACGGTGGCATTGCAGCCATCGACGACGGCGCAAGCGTGGGTGATGAAAATATCGTCCAGGTAAAAATCAGCACTGCCGCCGGTGACTTCGATGACGAATGCGTTGACGACATCGTTCAGGTCAAGGCCGGGACCGGGGCCGGGATCGGCCAGCAGGGTCGCGAAATCGATCACCACCCGGCGCCAGCTGCCGACCGCATATTGCGCGGGGCTCAGGGCAGCCTGCCCCAGGGCCGGGTAGCCACTGTCGATCTTGACGGTCAGGACCGCGCCCGGGGAGATGCTATTGACCTTGATATCGAACACCAGCTGGCCGCCGGGCCCGGACAGGTCGAAACCTGAGTCCAGATAAGGATCGGCGGTCAGATCCGCTGTCCCGATGTATGCATTCGCGATGCCGCCGGTAACCGATACGTACCAAACGACATTGGATGAATCTTCAGGATCGACGAAGTTCGCGTCGTTGATAACCGAGGCGCCGGGGCCGGTATAGCCGCCCACGACCAGGTCGGTCGAAGAGGTTTCGACGCTGATCG
>JBLYYV010000212.1:0-6813 GCA_048550095.1 Gammaproteobacteria bacterium | reverse complement strand
GCCGGCGGCATTGCGCAACTTCGTGCGCAACGCCGGCGTCACGAAGAAAGACAAGCTGATCGAGATGGGCGCGCTCGAGAACTGTGTGCGCGAGAATCTGAACGAAAGCGCGCCGCGCGCGATGGCCGTCGTGAATCCGCTCAAGGTCGTGCTGGTCAACTACCCGGAAGGCCAGGTCGAGCAGATGACCGCCGCCAATCATCCGAATCGTCCGGAGCTCGGCTCGCGCGAGATTCCATTCAGTCGCGAGCTCTATGTCGAGCGCGACGACTTCATGGAAGATCCGCCGCGCAAGTTCTTCCGCCTCAAGCCCGATGGCGAAGTGCGGCTGCGGTACGGCTACATCATCAAATGCGTCGACGTGATCAAGGATGACGCGGGCGAGGTCGTCGAGTTGCATTGCACGTACGACCCGGAGACGCGCAGCGGGGCGCCGGCCGCGCAGCGCAAGGTCAAGGGCACGATCCACTGGGTGTCGTGCAACGAGTCGGTGCAGGTCGAAGCGCGACTGTTCGACCGGCTGTTTACGGTGGCGGACCCGGCCCGGCACACGGGCCACGATTTCCACGAGTACCTGAATTCTGAGTCATTGCTCGTCGCCGGCGAATGCCGCGTGGAGCCGGCGCTGGCGCAGGCCGCGGCGGGAGACGTGTTGCAGTTTGAGCGCCAGGGATACTTCGTCGTCGACACGGTCGACTCGCAGCCCGGCAAGCCGGTGTTCAATCGGATCTGCACCTTGCGCGATTCCTGGGCGAAGCTCGAGAAGGCGGAGCTCGCCGATCAGTGAACCAGCGGTGAACGACCGGTCGGCCGTGGCGCGCGCCAGGAGGCTCGGCTGAACTAGCCGCCGTTGACGACGATGGGCGCCCCGCGCCCCAGTCCCAGGGTGTCCGCGGCGCTGCCTTCGGCGCGCGCGATCTCGATGACACCGAAAGAATTGATCAGCGCCAGGAAGTCGCCCGGGCGAACATTGCCGTAGGTCGCGTGCAGCGCGAGGTCCAGGCCGGCCACGCGCACTCTCGGTCGCGTGAGCGCGGCGACCAGTCGCTCGTCTATGTTCGTGATCAGGTTGCCGAAATGATCGATCGTGATGATGCTGCCGCGGATGCCATGGGCGTTCGCGTCCGGCTCCTCCACCAGTGACGGCACCAATTCGTCGAGCTGCGGCCCGATGGCGGATGGCGAGATGCGGCCGGCCGCTATGCCGGCGGCCAGTGGCGCAAAAATGTCGCGCCCGTGAAACGTCGCGCTCGGGTTAGGCCAGCCCTGCGCCTGCCGCCATTCGTCCGACAGTCGCCACGCGCGGCAATCATCGCCGGCGACCTCGGCCAGCAGGCCGTTATCCGGCGCCAGGAATACATGGCCGTCGTGCTCGACGGCGACGATGTAGCGCTCCGTGCCCACGCCCGGATCCACGACCGCGACATGCACCGTGCCTGTTGGAAAATAGCGGTACGACCGCGACAACCAGAACCCGGCCTCCGCGGGCCAGTGCGCGTGAATCTCATGCGTCATGTCGATCACGCGCGCGTCGGGCGCGTGCTGCAGGATCACGCCTTTCATGACGGCGACGAACGGACCCTTGTGTCCGAAGTCTGTGGTGAGCGTAATTGTCGGGTTCAATTCTCGTCCTTGGGGTCAGAGTAAAATAATTCGACCCGATTTATTGGGGTCGCAGCAAAATTGAGAGTCGGTCGAATTATTTTACTCTGACCCCGGTCAATGGCTGACCTGATCGTGCTTATGCGGCGGCCAGCTGCGCGCCCAATAGATGAAAGGGGTATCGATGATCGCGATCGCCAGCTTGAAGAGGTATTTGACGACGCCGAGCTGCAGCGCTGTCGCGAGGTCGACGACGCCCCACCACACGACAAAAGAATACAGCAAAGTGTCGATCGTCTGCGACGCCATCGTCGAGAGGTTATTGCGCAGCCACAGGTGGCGTCCCTGCGTCTTCTCCTTGATCTTGTGGAAGATCCAGACGTCGAAGCTCTGGCTGATGAGATAGGCGAGCAGCGAGCCGAACACGAAGCGCGGCGTGAAATCGAGGATCGTTATGAAAGCGTTGTGCACGTCGTTCGAAAACTCGGCCGAGGCGGGCCGGTCCGACGGCTGGAACAGCAGCCCGAGACTCAACATGACGACGATGATGACGCTGACGGAAAATCCGATCAGTACCGCACGGTTGGCCTCCGCGCGGCCGAATTTTTCGCTGAGCAGGTCGGTCGCGAAGAAGATGCTGGAGTAAAAGATCACGCCGAGGCTGGTCTGCATGCCGAAGATGACGGTCAGTTTAGGTCCCTGCAGGTTGGACAGCAGGATCGACAGCACGATGGCGGCCAGCAGTCCGCGCGCGCCGAAGAAGTGATACATGAGCACCGTCAGGCCGAGGTCTGCGCACAGGGTCGCCAGCCAGAGCAGGTCCTGGTTCGCGACGAAGAACGCCTGCAGGGCTTCCGGAAATATCGACATTCAGTTTCCGCTTGCCCCGTGCGAAGTGCTAGCCGGTTGCCGTCACTTCGTCATTGGCGCTCTGCCTTTTCTGCTCCCGGCGAATTCTGAAGTATCGCGACACATTCGCCTGAATCATCAGCAGGCTCGGCGTCAGCAGCAGGGTGAGAATCGTCGCGAATACCAGGCCACCGGAAATTGCCGATGCCATTTCCTTCCACCATTGACCACCGGGTCCGCCGAAGTAGACGTCCCGATTCAGCAGGTCGACATTCAATGCCATCGCCATCGGCATCAAGCCGAGCACCGTCGTCACCGTCGTCAGCATTACCGGCCGCAGGCGCTGCGCGCAGGTCCGGATGATGGCCTCGCGCGCACGCATGCCGCTTTCGCGAATCTTGTTATAGGTATCGATCAACACGATGTTGTTGTTGACGACGATGCCGGCGAGCGCGATCGCGCCGATGCCGCAGTTCACGAGGCTGAACGTGTGGCCGGTGATCATCAGGCCGAACAGGATGCCGCCAGTCGAGAAGACGACCGCCGTCAGGATCAGCAGCGCCTGGAAGATGCTGTTGAACTGCGTCACGAGAATAATTGCCATCAGCCCCATCGCCATCGCGGCAGCGCTCAGCAGGAACGCGGCGGTCTCCGCCTGGTCGCGCGCGCCGCCCTTGAAGTCCAGCGTCACGCCCGGGTCGATGTTCAGGTCCGGCAGGGCTTTCTCCAGGCGCTCCAGCACCGGGCCGATGGTCGCGCCCTGCTCGAGGTCCGCCTGCACGAGCATCGTGCGGCGCATGTCGGTGCGCATGATCGACGTCGTTGCGACGGCCGGCTCGCGCGTCACGAAGGTACTGATCGGGACATTGCCGCGCTGGGTCGGGATTCGCAGTTCGCCGAGCTGATCGAGGCTGCGCGAGTCGCTCGGGAAGCGCACGCGTATATCGATCTCTTCGTCCGAATCGTCGGGACGGTAGTCGCCGAGTTTGATGCCGTTGGTGACGAGCTGAATGATACTGCCGACCAGCGTAACGTCAGCGCCGAACTTGGCCGCCTCGGCGCGATCGACGATCAGGCGCCACTCGATGCCCGGCACGGGTCGGGTGTCTTCGGCATTGATGACGCCGGGATAGGTCTCTATCTCAGCGCGGATCGTATCGACCGCGTGCCGGAGTGCATCGAGCGACTGGCCCGACGCCTCGATCTTGATGGGCTTGCCTTCGGCCGGTCCTTCCGACGGCAGGCGCGGTTCGATCACGAGACCCGGTATGTCGGCCGTGCGCTCATCGATCTCGGCGATAATCTCTGCTGCGGGTCGGCGGGTGCGCCAGTCGGAGAAGTTCAGGCGAATCGAGCCGATCTCGTCCGGGGCGCCGCCCTGGTTCTTCTTACCCGATCGCACGTAGATATTGTCCACGCCCGTAATGCCGTAAATGCGTTCCTCGACCCGGCGCACGAATTGATCCTTCTCCGTGATCGACAGGTCACCGAGCGCGCGGATGTCGACGCTACCCTGGTTGGGTTCGACCTCCGGCCACATCGAGATGCCGCGTCCCAGCGCGCCATAGGTCAGGTAAACGCCGATCGTCAGAACCGTGATTGCCGCGACGACGGCCCATGGGCGCTGCGTCGCGCTTTCCATGACTCGCACGTAACGGCCGGTCATGCCGCCGATCGAGTCCAGGTCGCCTGTTTCGGCGGCGAGGAGATCGTGACGAATTTTTTCGTTGAAGTGCCCCGGCCGGCCGATCAGTGTGCCGATCGTCGGCACGAAAACCAGCGCCATCAGCAGCGACGCGGACAGCGTGTAAATCAGCGTCAGCGGCAGGAACACCATGAAGCGGCCTGTCAGCCCCGGCCAGAACAGCAGCGGCAGAAAGGCCGCGAGCGTCGTGCCGGTCGACGCGATGATCGGCCACGACATTCGCTTCGCCGCATCCGCATACGCGACGCGACGATGGATGCCTTCGGCCATTTTGCGGTCCGCGAGTTCGGTCACCACGATCGCGCCGTCCACGAGCATGCCGACCGCCATGATGGCACCGAACAGCGTGACCATGTTGATCGAGAATCCGGTGACGTTGAGCATGAAAAAAGCAGCACAGAAGGAACCCGGTATCGCGATACCGACCAGCAGGCTGTTCTGGATGCCGAGGATGCTGATCAGCACGATAAAGACCAGCACGATCGCGGTCGTGACGCTGTTGACGAGGCTGGAAATATTCTTCTTGACCCAGAATGATTTGTCGCGCGTGTAGGTCAGTTTGACGCCGGGCGGCCAGTACGGTGCGATTTCATCGATCGCCGCCTTGACGTCTTCGGTCGTCGTCAGAATGTTGGCACCGGTGCGGGCGACCACCTCCATGCCGACAGATGGCGCGCCGTTCAGCCGCGCGTAGCTCTCCGCATCCTTGTAAGTGCGGCGTACCGTGGCGATGTCGCGGAAGCGCACGACGCGTCCTTCTTCGACCTTGATCGGCAGGTTCAGAATGTCGTCCGGCGATTCGATGACGCCCGGCACCTTCACGGCGAAGCGGCCTTGCTCGGCCTGCAGCGCGCCGGCCGCGACGAGACGGTTATTGCGCTCGACGAACGTCAGCACGTCGCCCGGCGACAACCCGTAGCTTTCCATCGCCAGCGGATTGATGGTGACCTCGAGCAGTTCCTCGCGCGCGCCGACAACGACCACCTCGAGTACGCCCGCGACCCCTTCGATGCGGTCCTTGATTGCATCTGCGACCACGTACAACGCACGCTCGGGGGCATCGCCCGTCAGCGTCATCACCAGCATCGGATCGAATCGCGAGAACTTGATCTCGGCGACGCGCGGTTCCTCCGCGTCCTGTGGCAGCTTCGCCTTGGCGATGTCGACTTTCTCGCGGACGTCGATCAGCGCCTGGTCGATGTTCGCTTCGGGCTGGAACTCGAGACTGATCGACGCGCGGCCTTCCATCGCGGAGGAAACCATTTCCTTTACATCAGCGATCGTGCGCAATTCCTGCTCGAGCGGTCGCACGAGCAGCCGTTCAGCGTCTTCAGGGGAAACGCCTTCGAGCGTAACGGAGATGTTGACGAACGGAAACGCGATATCCGGTTCCGCTTCTTTCGGCATGTTGTTGTACGACACGATGCCGGCGATCACGATGATCACGAATGCGAGGATGACGGTGCGCGCCCGACCTACGGCGACGTCGATAACGGACTTCACTTCATCTGCTCCGTCGTGTTGTCGGAGTCGGTGCCGGCGAGCGCAGTGTCGGGCTGAGCGATGACCGCGTCGACGGTCTGACCCGGAGCGACATAGCCTTGACCGACCGTGATGATCTTCGCCGTTTCGGGCAGTCCGCTTACCCAGACGCCATCCTGCTCCGAGAGCGCCAGCTCGACTTCGAAGAACTCGACCCGGTTGAACGCGTCGATGGTCTTGATGCCGATGTCGCCGTCCTTGCCGAGGGTCAGCAACGCCGGTGAAATCTTGTGCGCCATCGCCTCGCCACCGGGCAGTTTCATCTCGGCCGTTACGCCGGCGGGGAGGCTGCCATCGGGGTTCGGTACTTCGAGCTCCACGTTGAACGTTCGCGTCGACGGATCGGCAACCGGCGATATGTAGCGGATTCGGCCCGTGACTTCCTGTCCCGTCGCGAGCTGCGCCGTACCGATATCGTCGACCCGCACGAAGCGCGAGTCGTTCTCGGAGATGGTTCCGGTGACCATGATGCTGGTGTTGTCGATGAACGTCGCGACCTGGTCGCCGACACGCACGAAGTCGCCGATCTCGACGGCGCGATCCTGCAGCGTGCCGTCAAACGGTGCGCGCATCGTCATATAGTCGAGATCGAGTTGCGCGCGAATGAGTTCGGCTTTGGCGACTTCGAGCTTCGCGACCGCTTCCGCGATCTGCGTCTCCGACACGTAGCCCTCCTGTTGCAGCTCGAGCTGCGCCTCGTAGCTTGTTTGCGCCTCGTTGACGCTTGCTTCGGCCTGCGCCAGTCGGGCGCGCCGGTCGCGGGTATCCAGTTTCAGGATGACCGCGCCGCGTTTGATTTGTCGGCCACGTTCCGCCGGCACCGCTACAACGCGGCCCTGCGTTTCCGCCGCCATCTCGACGGTGCGCGCGGGCTCCGTCTGTCCGTATACCGTTACCTGGCGCGTGACCGGTTTGGCGATCATCGAACTGACTTGCACGCTTGGCATGGCTTCGCCATCGCCGACGGAGTCGGAACCGGGGTATGCGGGGCCGGAAGAGCGGCCACCTATCGATCCCGATGCCAGCCACACGACAACCCCGGATGCCACGGCGACGGCCAGGATCCACGGTCGCTTCGCTATCAGGTTGCGGATACTCATAGTCTGCTCTCGATG
>JBLYYV010000211.1:0-2868 GCA_048550095.1 Gammaproteobacteria bacterium | reverse complement strand
GCGGCGTCGTAGCCGAGCGAAGCAGGACGCGGGAGCGAGGCGGAGTCGCTCCGGAGGCGGCCAGGGATGGCCGCCGCAGGTTTAGCGAGTCGCAAATTCTCCCCGCTCTGGGCGGCGGACAACGACCATGAAATTAAACTTACGATTCACAGATAGCGCGACGAGGTTTGCGTTCGACGCAAAATTCGCGACTCCAGTTCTCACCCGGCTCGCGAGTATCTACTCCACCGCAACTTCGGCCGCTATAGGTGATCTTCGAGAAAATCGAGCGTCCGCCTCAGGGCCAGTGCCGCGCTTTCCGGTCGGTAGTCATCCCGCTCATCGCAATTGAAGCCGTGACCTGCGTCGTCGTAGACATATGACTGTTGCCCGGGCCGGCCGGCTGAGATTTGTTCAATGAGCTCGGGCGGAATCAGCGGGTCCTGGGCTCCGTAGTGGTAGAGGACCGGGCACTGCGGTTGTTGGTCGAGCCAGCCGACCGTGGCGCGACCGTAGTACGACACGGCAGCATCGACGCCCGCGCGGCAGGCGGCGAGATCGGCCATCGCGCCGCCCCAGCAATAGCCGATGGCCGCGACCTTGCCGGCGGGGCGGGCAGCATTGACGGCGGCGGTTATGTCGGCGACCAGATGGTTTTGGTCGAGCGTCATCATCAGGCCGCGTCCTTTTTCGACTTCACTGTAGTCGAGCACGATGCCCGGTTCGACCCGATCGAACAGGCTCGGTGCGA
Organism: Gammaproteobacteria bacterium; assembly: GCA_048550095.1. Taxonomy (GTDB): domain Bacteria; phylum Pseudomonadota; class Gammaproteobacteria; order Steroidobacterales; genus SMWD01. The sequence goes on along the minus strand of JBLYYV010000211.1, from coordinate 2,138 downwards.
TGGTCAGGAACCCGTGGCTCGCGTACTGATCGACGACTCGCCTGATGTGTCCGGTCAGACCGAAAATTTCCTGCATGATCACGATGCCGCCCCGCGCCGGGCCTTCGGGGGTGGCCTGGTACGCGTCGAGCTGGTGTCCATCGGCCGCAGTCAGCCCGATCATCTCGCCCATATGCCTGCTCCGTTCTAATTGCAACGAGGGATCGGTAGCATACCGGTTCTGGCCAAGTGCGCCACGAGCCCGGGGTTGTCGTCGAATGTATGCTCAGCTGATTCCGATCATCGCGCCGGTGCTGATCGTTGCCCTGCTCGGCTATGGTTGGGCGCGACTGGATTTGCCGTTCGATCGCGACTTCGTCACGCGGATCATCATGAATATCGGCGCGCCATGCCTGGTGCTGAACGGCATCGCGCGGCTCGAGCTGCCGGCGGCAGATTTTGCGCTGTCGCTCCTCGCCGCCATTTCCATGCTAGCCATATGCACCCTGATTGCAGCGGCCGTCCTGCGCATCGCCGGTCAGCCGCTCCGCAGTTTTCTGCCGCCGGTCGTGTTCGGTAATACCGGTAACCTCGGCCTGCCGTTGTGCCTGTTTGCGTTCGGCGATGAGGGCCTGGGGCTTGCGGTCGCGGTCTACCTCGTCTACTCGGTGACGCAGTTCGTGTTCGGGCCGCTCGTGCAGGGCCGAGAGCCGGCCTGGCGAACGCTGCTGACGACGCCGATGATTTATGCGGCCATGATCGGCGTGCTGCTGCTGGCGACGGATACGACGATGCCGAGTACGCTGGCCAACACCGTGCAACTGCTGGGTGGCAGCGCGATACCGCTGATGCTGCTGGCCCTCGGACACTCGCTGGCGAAGTTTTCGGTGACCCGGCCGGGCCGCGCGGCGGCGCTGGCGATCGCCCGGCTCGGGCTCGGTTTCGTCGTCGGCGTCTTCGTGTGCGAATTGCTGGGATTGTCCGGTGTCCTGCGCGGCGTCATCATCATCGAGAGTTCGATGCCGCTGGCCGTATTCAACTACCTGCTGGCGGCCCGTTACGATCGCCACCCCGACGACATCGCCGGGGCGATCCTGATCTCGACGATCGTATCGTTCCTGACGATGCCCGCCCTGCTGCTGTTCGCGATGAATCAATAACGCGCAAACAAGCTGCCAGGCGTTCGCAGGTGAGTGGAAGGCAAGGCGAGTATCGGTTAATGAGCGCAGTGTACGAATGGGTACATGAGCATCATTAACCGATGCTCAACGCAGCATTCCGCCGCCTGCGAACGCCTGGCGGCTTGTTTTAGTCTTCGACGTCGCGGCCGGAGATGAGATCCTCAAGCGTCGGCGGCGGGTGCTCGGCGCCGATGCGGCCGCTCTTGAATCTCTTGATGTAGTCGTTGTACGCAAGCATCGCCTGACTGCCGAGCAACCACATGATCGGCACGTTGACGAATAGCATGACGCCGGTGCCGATGCCGGTCAGGTTGTCGAGTTGTGCGTCGGTCTTGATGAAGTCCATCGTGGCGACGATCGTGAGCGCGCAAAAAATGATCTTGTAGGGCAAAACGGCCTTATCGCCGGCGAGGTATACCGCGCTTTGCTCACCGTAGTAGCTCCAGGAGATGCACGTCGAGATCGCGAACAGCCATACGGCCAGCGTCACGAGCCACTTGCCGAGACCGGGCGCGACGGTATCGAAGGCCTTTGCGGTCAGCGTCGCGCCGACGTAGCTCGCAAAAATTTCCGGGCCTTTGAGTTCGGGCCGCGCGTCGGTGACGATCGTATTCCACTTGATCGATTCGATGCCGTCGACAACCGCTACGACGCCGGCGAGCCGATGCAGATCATTGCCGCTCTGGGGATTTGCGTGGGCCCGGACGATGACATAGAGACCGTCCCCGTCATTCCAGCCGCCGTTCGATCGGCTGGGCGCCTGGGTTGTCTTGATGGTCCACGCGTTCTCGGCCGCCTCCACCATTTTGACCGATGGGGACAGCATGGCTTCCGCTGACCGGTTCCAGATACCCGTGCTCAGGATGACCAGCGCGGTGACCGTGCACACGACGATCGTATCGATGAATGGTTCCAGCCCGGCGACGATACCCTCGCGGACCGGTTCATCCGTCTTGGCGGCCGAGTGTGCCATCGGCG
>JBLYYV010000210.1:0-4351 GCA_048550095.1 Gammaproteobacteria bacterium | reverse complement strand
TGCTGTTCGTGGACGTGCGTGATCCGGCGAATCCCGTCATCGATCGTCGCTTGAAGATCAAGGGCTTCAAGATCGCCGTGCGGCGCATCGGTGACCGCGTGCACGTGGTGTCGCACTACACGCCGGTGATGCCGCCGATCCTGTCGACCGATGCGCAGCTGGTGGACCTGCAACAGCGGCACCGGGATGCACTCGCCGCCGCCGGCGACAGTGACGGCATCGCCAGCGACATTCGCGCGCGCGTGGATACGCTGGTGTCCGACACGGACATCGCCGACTACCTGCCCGGCCTGATGGCCAAGGAAGAGGGTGGGGAATACACGGACCTGAAGGCGCCCGACTGCGCCGACGTGGCCTATCCGGATGTGCCCATGCGCATCGCGCTGACCACCGTCACGAGCCTGGACAGCGATGGGCAAAACGTCGATGCGCTGACGGTGGCGAACAACGCCTGGCACGTGTACGCGAGCACGAACAACCTCTACCTGCTGCAGACCAGTGACGGCTGGTGGTTCCGGCCGGAGCGCCAGCTCCAGCAAACCGCCATCTACAAGATTGCCATCGGCGACGGGGCGCCCGAACCCCGCGCGCTCGGGCGCGTGGATGGCTGGGTGCAGTCGAGCTTTCAGCTGAGCGAGCACGACGGCTTCCTGCGCGTCGTTACCCATCGCAACGAATTCGAGCCGACGGATGAAGTGGTGCGCCAGGACAACAATCTTTATGTCCTCGAGGACGACAACGCGCGCACGCTGCGCGAGGTCGGCTCGGTGACGGGCTTCGGCAAGGACGAGCGCATCTTCAGTGCGCGCCTGCTCGGCGAGCGCGGCTATGTGGTGACCTTCCGGCAGATCGATCCGCTGTTCACGTTTGATCTTTCCAACCCGCGCGACCCGCGCCTCGCGGGCGAGGTGGAGATCACCGGCGTCAGCACCTACATCCATCCGCTGGACAACGCGCACCTGTTGACCATCGGCTTCGATGGTGACGAGAATCGCCTGAACGGCGATTTCCGGCTGCAGATCTTCGATGTGCAAAACCTCGAAGAACCGCGCCTGATCCACAGCCTGGTACCGCTGTTCGATGCGCCGGGGCATGCGTGGACGCCGGCCACTTACGACCACCTGGCATTCAACTACTTCGCGCAGTCGGGCACGCTGACGGTGCCGGTGCAGTACTGGTCCAGCGTCGTGGACCGGCACTTCAGCGGCTTCATGGCCTTCTCGGTGAGTATTGCCGACGGCTTCGGGGAACTCGGCCGGCTGGACCACAGCGATTTGGCCCGGGAAAGATTCTGCAACGATACGGGTGCCGGGGTTCCGGCCATCTGCTTGTCGGACGCGTATCTCGAGTCAGCCAACCCGCGGCGCACCGTGTCGGCGCTGTTGGCCGGTGACACTTATATGTACACGTTGTCGAACGTGGGCATGAAGGTCAGCCCCGCAACCGACTTCGGCAATGCAGTGGGCGTGCTGCCGTTGACCTATCGCAGCGGCTGGCCGTAAGCGGGGGCGGGGTCAGACCCCGGCGGGATCTGACCCCGGTGCGCGGTTACCCGACCTGCAGCACGCGCATCATCTCGTGGTCCTCGTGCGACAGGATGTGGCAGTGCCAGACGTAACGCCCGGGCTTGTCGAACGTCGTCTTGATGCGTGTCACCTGGTCCGGTAGCGCCGTCACCATGTCCTTCGGTGAATTTTCGACGTATTCCGTCGCCGGTGGCACCGGTGCGCCGAGCTGGATATTCTCCAGGCGGAAGCCCACGCCCTCGGTGCCGTTGTGCTGCTCGATCGGCTGCTCGATCACGTCCGCCGTGAACTCCTGCCGGTCCTGGATCTCGAAGTTCACCAGGTGCAGGTGGACCGGGTGGGCGTCGCCGGTCGCGGTATAGATAACCCAGATCTCGGTGTCGCCGAGCCCCGGGTTCTCGGTCGTCGGGCTGTGCCATGCGATCGCGCCGCTGACGACGTTGCCCGCGACGTCGACGGTCGGCTCGGCGGTGCCGAGCAGCGGCTGCAGGCGGCCGAACTCGTCACTGCCTTCGAACAGCGCCACCCTGCGCGTGTTTGTCACCGGGTTCTGATTGCCGGCGTAGTGGCCGATGGCCTGTGGGTTGAAGGCATCCGGAACATTCGTATCCAGCGGCAAGACGACGTCGAACGCCATGATGCGATCGGTCTGCCGGTCGGGGAACAGATCCTCCGGCTCGAGGTCGTCGCCGAAGTCGCCGCCGAACGGCGCATCGCCGCCGATGTTCTCCATGATGATCCGCTGGCCTTGCAGCTGCGCGAAGTCGAACACGACGTCGTAGCGGCCGCCCGGCTCGAACACCAGCGTGTCGGTCTGGGTGGCTGCCGACGCCAGACCCTGGTCGCTACCGATGACGTAAAACGGGATCGGCGCCCCGGCGTCCGACAGGTCCGTCGCGCCCAGCGGCGCCGCGCGGAAGCGGATCACCATGAAGCGCGAGTCGGTACCGTTCACCATCCGCATGCGGTAGTTGCGCGGTTCCACGTTGGCCTTCGGCCAGATCTTGCCGTTGACGACCATGTGGTCGCCGAAGAACTCGGCCAGCGCGGTCGGGCCGCCGCCGGGGAAGACATCGGGCGGCAGGCTCACGCCTTCGCCGGTGATGAAGTCATCGTAGAACGGATCGCCCGGGAACGCGGAATAGAACAGCTCGCCGGTGTCGGTGAACATCCGGTCCTGGATTGCGTAGGCCAGTTCGTACGGAAACGCCGGCAAGCCGAGCGGATTGTTGGCATCACCGGTGTCGACGTCGTCGCGGACGAAGTAGAAACCGGCCATCCCGGCATAGACGTTCAGTCGCGTGATGCCCAACGCGTGATCGTGGTACCAGAGGTTACCGGCCGGCTGGTCGTTCAGGTACACGAAATCCTTCAGCAGGTCGCCATTCCACTGCGGGCCGAATACCTCGTAGTCCGGGCTCCAGAAGAACTCCGGGTTGCCGTCGAACTGGAACGCGCTGTGCCCGCCGTGCAGATGGGTCACGATCGGCACGCCGTTCTGCGCGATAGAGTACTGCTCGTAGCCATGCAGGCTGTAGCACCAGTGCAGCGATGTATCCACGGGCAACAGGTGCTCGTAACCGAGGTTGTTTCTCCAGCGAATCGTGGTCGGCTCGTCACTGCGCACCTGGAACGTGCGTCCCGGCCATGTCGCGCCGGACCCCGGATTCTGACTGTAGCCGAAGATCCGCGTCGTCTGCCTCTGGCCGGTGAGCGCGTCAACCAAGCCGGCCTGGTGTGTCCCCTGCCGGACGCGGATATCGAAGTTGCCCGCCTTGCTGCCCTTCGTCCATCGGGGTTGGAAAAAGAAGCTCGGATCCAGCGCATTCGGCACCGGCTCGACGAACTTCGGTTGCAGTGCGGGATCGCTCAGGCCGACCGCAAGCGGGGTGCCATAGGCCGCCTGAATGAATCTCTGACCTGGGACAGATGCGGCGATCGCCGCAGCGAGGCCGGTTTGCAGAATTTTTCTTCGCGTGTACATGGTCCCCTCCGATTTATTGTTTGTTCTGATTGGCACGACCTTTGCTGGTCGTGCGGGCCCACCTTCCTTTCCACCGTGAATTCTTTCTGTGGCCTCGGCAATTCGGAGATACCGAAACGGATTAATGGGGTCAGAGTAAAAACTAGTGGGGCGAACGCCTGGAGTTTTTGAGTCTGGGTCCACGTTTGAGGTGAGTTTGGCGTTTTATATTGGGTCGTAGTAAATCAACTAGAAAAGGTGCCGGATTTATTTCCTGCTACGACTTCATGGCAGATAACCCCCGACCGACTGAATCGGCGTCGGGCCGGCCGTGGTCGACACCCACACGATCACGGCCCGGTCGCCGGGATGCCGGCTCGTGTCGGGCAACGTCGCCGTCGTTGTGAATGCCGGGCCGTCGCGCTTTCTGGCATAGTAGCCGTGCACGGAGATTTCGCGATGAAAGCAAGAACAGCAGCCAGCCCAACCCTGTCCCGCCGCCGGTTCATCCAGGCAACGGGCGCCACGCTCGCCACCACGAGCCTGCTCAAGCACGAATCGGCTCTCGCCGGGGCCCACGCGGGATTGCCTGCCGCGGCCGGCGGCACGATCAGGATCGGCGGGTTCGAAGTAAACCGCATGGGGTATGGCGCGATGTGGCTGACCGGCGACGGCATCTTCGGCCCGCCCGACGACCCGAAGTCTGCCCGGGCCGTGTTGCGACGGGCCGTCGAACTGGGCGTGAACTTCATCGATACGGCCGATGCCTATGGGCCGTTTGTGAACGAGGAACTGATCGCCGACGCGCTGCACCCGTACGCCGAGGACCTGGTGATCGCGACCAAGGGCGGGCTGACCCGCC
>JBLYYV010000209.1:0-8889 GCA_048550095.1 Gammaproteobacteria bacterium | reverse complement strand
TTCGCCCGGATCAGTGGTACGTTCGTCTTCTGGCTCGCCTACTCGTTCCCTGGCACGTGATCGAAGAATTCGACCCGGCCGGTTTTGAGGGAGCATTCGGTGCCGACGATCAAGCGAAACGAAACATACCAGCAATGTCTGGTGTGGCCCGGGGATCCGCAAGACGCCTAAAGCAGGTCGCCGGCGCGGAAGCTTCTGATGCAAGTCCGGGTGCGGATCGGCTATAGCTGACTTAAGATTCTGTGGTCGCGAGCGGCCGAGAAAATGCTGACAGTAGTGGTATTCCGCAGCATCCGCTCGATTTCGGGCCTGTACAATGACACCGGAAACCGACCAACAAAGTCGCCACGAATCGGTTATGACGCAAAACCTCATCAGTTACAGCCAGATCCTCGAGATCGTCGGTGACATCGTCAGGGTGCGGGTCCCCGCCGCCAGCTCGGGCGCGCGGGTGCGACTCGGCGACCTCGCGCTCGTGGCCAATCGGGGCGAGCCGGACTCGCTTGCGCAGGTCATTGAGCTCGAGCGGGACGTCGTGACGCTGCAGGTGTTTTCCGGGACCCGCGGGTTGTCCACCGACGCCAGCGTGCGTTTTCTTGGGCACCCGATGCGCGTGCGTTACTCGCCGAACATTCTCGGGCGGGTGTTTCGCGGCACGGGCGAGCCGATCGACAGCGGGCCGGATCTCTCGCAGGATCCGACCGTCACGGTCGGCGGTCCATCGGTCAACCCGGTGCGCCGCGTGCTGGCGTCCAAGATGATTCGCACCGACGTGCCGATGATCGACCTGTTCAATTGCCTCGTCGAAAGCCAGAAGATCCCGATCTTTTCGGTCGCGGGCGAACCCTTTAACGAATTCCTCGCCCGGATCGGCACGCAGGCCGACGCTGACATCGTCGTCTTCGGCGGCATGGGTCTCGTATTCGATGACTACCATTTCTTCCGCATGACGTTCGAAGAGGCAGGCGTCTTCTCCCGGACCGTGATGTTCGTGAACCAGGCATCGGATCCGATCGTCGAGCGGCTGCTACTACCCGACCTCGCGCTCGCGGTCGCGGAGCGGTTTGCGGTCGAGGAGGGCAAGCGCGTCCTCGTACTGCTGACCGATATGACCGCCTACGCGGACGCGTTAAAGGAGATCGGTATCGCGATGGAGCGCGTTCCGTCCAACCGGGGTTACGGTGGCGACCTGTACTCCCAGTTGGCCAGTCGCTATGAGCGCGCCTGCGACTACCGGGGCGCCGGTTCGGTCAGCATCCTGTCCGTGACGACTATGCCGGGCGACGACGTCACACATCCGGTGCCTGACAACACCGGTTACATTACCGAGGGTCAGTTCTACCTGCACGATGGCATGATCGATCCCTTCGGTTCGCTGTCGCGTCTGAAGCAGCATGTGATCGGCAAGCAGACGCGCGAAGACCATTCGCAGCTCATGAACACGATGGTGCGCCTCTTTGCGGAGGCCACCGATGCCGAGCAAAAGCAGGCCATGGCGTTCGACCTGTCGGCCTACGACCTCAAACTGCTCGACTACGCGAAACTGTTCCGCGAGCGTTTCATGCGCGTCACGGTGAGCCTGAAACTCGACCTGGCCATGGATCTGGGTTGGCAGACGCTGGCTGAGTGTTTCCGGCCCGAGGAACTGTTCATGCAGCAGGAACTCGTGGATAAGTACTTCATGCCGCGCTTCGAGCGGCTGCAACAAGCCGAAGAGACGGACGATGGCGCGACTGCCGCTGAATCAGACCTCGTTGCATGACCAGTCGAAGAGGCTGGCTGCGTTCGAACGCTTTTTGCCGTCCGTTGACCTGAAGCGCCGCCAACTGATCGCGGAACGCAACAAGGCGATCCGCAAGCTGGCCGAGCGCCGCAAACAATTGCAGACGGTACTGAACCGCGCGGCAGAAGAGCTGGCGATGCTCGAGGGAGCGACCCTCGATCTATCCAATCTCGTGGTGGTCTCCGATTGCGATGTCGTCGAAGAAAATCAGATGGGGGTCCGATTGCCCGTGCTGCAAAAGGTCCATATCGAGCAGCAACCATACGCATTCCTGGCGAGTCCGCCGTGGCTCGACCACCTGGCCGAATTCCTGGTCGACGCGATGGAACTCGAGTTGCATTGTCGCGTGGATGCCGAGCGCCTGCGGCTTCTCGAAGAAGCGGTGAGAAAAAGCACGCAGCGATTCAACCTGTTCGACAAGGTCCTGATTCCGCGTACGCGCGCGAATATCAGGCGCATTCAATTGTTTCTTTCCGATCAGTCGACCGCCGCCGTCGTGCGCGCGAAGATTGCCAAGTCGCGCAACGTCGTTGAGGAACACTGATGGCCATCCTGTCGTTACGCAGAATCAGCGTCGTCGGGCCGCTCGCGGACAAGCGCGAGACCCTGCAGCAACTGCAGAAACTGGGCTGTGTGCACCTGATTGCGTCGATTCCCGGTGTCGAAGACGAAGGGTCGACTGCCGATGAGGCGCAGATTACGCGGGAGGCGCTGCGTTACCTCGAAGACTGCAGCACGCGTCGCCACCAGGCGGCATCGAGCAATCGCTTCGACATGTCGCGCGTCGTGAACAGCGCGCTGGACATCAAGAGGAACCTGCGGATCCGAACACACCGCCGCGAGTTCCTGCTCGAACGCATCGAGCACCTCTCACGGTGGGGAGACTTTCGGCTGCCACCCGATGGCGACATCGCCGGCTATCGACTGTGGTTCTATGTCGTTCCGATTAACCAGATGGACGAGGTGCGCGGATCGGACCTGGTCTGGCAGGAGCTTCGGCGCGGCCATCGTCACGCCTACGTGGTCGTCGTCAGCAAAGAAGAACCCGCGATCACGGCGCTACCGGTTCCGAGAACCCACACCGGCAGCGTATCGTTGCGCGTATTGCACGATGAGCTGGAGCAGGTGGAGCTCGAGATTGAAGACCTGTCGGCCGATCGTGCGTCACTGACGCGGTGGATCGACCAGTTGCGCGACAACCTGTATGCAGTCGAGGATCGTGCGGATTTGGCCCGGGCGGTGGACGAAACCTGGCATGAAGCTCATGTATTCGCCATTCAGGGATGGGCTCCGGCGGTGGCGATCGAACGCATTCGCAGTTTCACCGAGGCATCCGGGCTCGTGCTGCTCGAGCGGAAACCCGGGTCACGAGAGAATCCGCCGACGCTGCTGGAGAATTCGGACCAATTGGGTGGCGGACAGGAGATCGTGTCTTTCTGGCAGCTGCCCGGCTACCGCGATTTCGATCCCTCTTCGATCGTCGCCGTGTCGTTCGCGACTTTCTTCGCCATGATCATGTCGGATACCGGTTATGCGCTTGTACTCGCCGGGATTCTCGCGTTGCTATGGCGGCGCATGAGCACCTGGGAGTCGGGGCCGGCGCTGCGCAACCTGGGCCTGCTGATCGTCGGTATGTCGTTGGTCTACGGCGTACTCGTCGGCAGCTATTTCGGCTTCGCCCCGCAAGACGGCACGCTGGCGGCGAAAGCCCAGCTGCTCGACATGCAGGACTACGACTCCATGATGCGACTGGTCATCGTGATCGGTGCGGTGCACCTGACGCTGGGCAACGTGATGGCGGGTTTGAGCAGCCTGGGGCGTCACGTTGCCTGGGGCCGGTTCGGTTGGGCGGGCGCCATCGTCGGCGGCCTGCTGTTGTGGCTCGGCTGGCAACGCGATCCGGAAGGTGCGCTGGCGTTGGTCGGGATGGTGCTCATGGGCGCCGGATTCGCGGCGGTACTGTTGTTCAGCGGCGAACAGCGCGTGTCGCAGGCAACGGACTGGGCGAAGCGCCTGCTGCAGGGCGGTCTGGCCCTGACGTCCGTGACCAAGGCGTTTGGCGACGTGTTGAGTTACCTGCGCCTGTTCGCGCTCGGCCTGGCCAGTGCCTCGCTGGCGATGACGTTCAACGAACTCGCGGGCCAGGTGCAGTTGGGCGCGGGCCGGGCCGGTCCCTACCTCGCCGTGCTGCTGCTCCTGCTGGGCCACACGCTGAATTTCATATTGATCATGATGAGTGCGGTCGTGCATGGACTGCGTCTGAACCTGATCGAATTTTTCAACTGGAGTGTCACGGATGAAGGGTATCCGTTTCACGCCTTCCGCAAGAGGAGTCGTCGATGAACAGTGTATGGGCTGAGGCCCTCGGCTGGATTGGGATATTCGCACCGGTCGCGCTCGGCGCGATCGGCAGTACGCTCGGTTGTGCCGCGGCCGGTCGTGCCGCGGTGGGCGCAATGCTGGAGGTGGAGAGTCGCTACGGACTCTACATCGGCACGTCGGCACTGCCGTCGTCACAAATCATCTATGGCATCGTGATCATGTTCGTGCTGAACGTGCCCGTGACCGAAGCGAACGGCGGCGGGTTGTTCGCGCTCGGTGCCCTGTCCGGACTGGCACTGGCATTCAGTGGCTGGGCCCAGGGCCTTTGCTGCGCCTCGGCAATCAACGTGGCGAAAAGCAAACCGGAGGTTTATGCGCTGACGATCGCGCCGGCCGCGATCGTCGAAGGATTCGCTGTGTTCGTCTTCGTGTTTGCACTGATCATCGGCGCCGACCTGCCAACCGGGTAAGGATTCGTTATGGCCAAAGAACAAATCGACGCGAAACCAAAGGAACCAGAGGCGACCGCATCCGGCGTCGAGGAACTGATCCAGCGGCTAAGGAAGGACGGTGTGGAGGCCGGGCGCGAGGAAGCCGAGCGCATCATCAACGATGCCGAGAGTCGGGCCCATTGGCTGGTTAACCAGGCGAACGAGCAGGCCGATGAACTCGTCACCAAGGCTCGCGAGGAGGCTGATCGTTTCCGGTCTGCGGCCGAAGAGGCGCTTCAGGTGGCTGCCCGCGATGCCGTGCTGCAAATGAAAGACCAGTTGGCACAGCAGTTCAGCGATGAGATCGCTCGGCTGGTACGCGACGAAATGGAGCATGCGGTTCTGTTGGAGCGACTGATCCTCGAGGTTGCGGGTCGGGTCCGTCGCGACGCCAGCCTGGACGATGCCGAGCAAATCGAGATCCTGTTGCCCGACGGAGCCCGCGACCTCGCCGATCTCAGGGATGATCCTGACGAGCTGCGTAATGGCGAGCTGAGCCACTATGTAATCGACGTGGCTGGCAACCTGCTGCGCGAAGGCGTCTCGTTGCAGCCCAGCAGACACGTCGAGGATGGCATCAGGATCCGGCTGACCGACAAGCAGATCGAGATGGACCTGAGTAGCGACGCAATCGCCAGGCATCTGCTCGAGCACCTGTTGCCCCGCTTCCGCGCACTGCTCGAGGGAATGGTGTACTGATTTCATGGCGATCGACGGCGACAAGTACATCACGCTGATGGCCAGCATGCCGGCCCTGCCGGCGCCGTTCGCTGCGCGCGAACTGCCGTTGTCACGAATCGGACTCGCCGGGCGCTTGCGCCTCCTCGATGCGGACGACGGGCAACTGCTCGACCGGATTCTGCATGTGATGGTCTGGGAACGGATCGACATTACGTTGCCTGCGGCAGAGATCATCCGCGAGGTCGATGAAGTCATGAATCGGCTGCATAGCGAGACGCTGCGCACCGTCGTGCGGGAGCGCTTCGAATTGCGGACCGTTCTGGCCGCCTTGCGGCGCCGTCGGCGCGGCGAGACCGCACCGCCGGCGGGCACGCCCTGGGGTTACGGTCGTTTCGTGGATCAGATTTCCCGCAACTGGTCGCGCCCGCATTTCGGCTTGCGACGCACGCTGCCCTGGCTCGGTGAGATCCGCGACCTGCACGACGTCGGCTCGACTCGCAGACTCGATTTGGCCATCGCGCGGGTCGCCTGGCATGGTCTCGTCAATGCGCAGCAGGCGCATGAATTCGATTTCGACGCGGTCGCACTGTATGTCCTCAAGTACGACATGATCGCTCGCAGGCTCGCTGATTCCGCGGCGAAAGCGCGCGAGCGTTTCGATGAACTCGTCGCCTCGGGACTCGGCAATTTCACAACACTGGTTACGGAACCCGCTTGATGGATCTCGAACGACAAGAAATCCCGGAAGCCACTGCACGCGTACTCGCCGTGCAGGATGACCTCATTACGATCGAGTCGATCGGCGGCGCCGAAGGGCGCCCGCTGATGAAGAACGAAGTTGTACTCGTCTGCCCGACGACTGCGGCCGGCGAGAGCCGGGTCGAGCAGGAGCGCCTCAATGCCGAGGTCCTGCGCGTCGAAGGCGACACCGCCATCGTGCAGGTCTTCGAGAACACTCGCGGTGTAGCCGTGGGCGATCCCGTTATCCAGACCGGCAACCTGCTGTCCGTAACCCTCGGTCCCGGCTTGCTGGGTCAGCTCTACGATGGCCTGCAGAATCCGCTGGAATCGATCGCGGCCGAACACGGGTTCTTCCTGCCGCGCGGTGTCGAGATGGAGGCGCTGGATTCGAATCGTCTATGGCCGTTCGCGCCCAGCGTTCGCGTCGGCGACCGGGTGAGCGCCGGCGATGCCATTGGCTCAGTATCGGAGGGTCGCATCGAGCACAAGATCCTGGTGCCGTTCGACCTTCAGGGCGAAGCCGAGGTTACCTGGATCCAGTCCGGGAACTTCAACCTGCAGGTCGATGTTGCGCGTATTCGCGCACGAGACGGTGAGCAGCGTTCGCTGCAACTGGCGCAGCGATGGCCGGTGCGAAAGAGCCTGGCGACACCGATGCTGACCAATCGGCAGTCGGAGCGTTTGTACCCGGATCAGCCGCTCCTGACGACGATGCGCCTGATCGATACGTTCTTCCCTATCGCGCGTGGCGGTACAGCGTGCATTCCCGGGCCGTTCGGCGCGGGCAAGACGGTATTGCAGAATCTGATCTCACGCTACTCCAAGGTCGATATCGTCATCATCATCGCGTGCGGCGAGCGTGCCGGCGAAGTCGTCGAGACGATCAGCGAGTTTCCGAAGATGACCGATCCGCATACCGGCGGTTCGCTGATGGATCGCACGATCCTGATCTGCAATACGTCGTCGATGCCGGTCGCGGCACGCGAGGCATCGATCTATACCGGTATCACGCTCGGCGAGTACTACCGGCAGATGGGTAATGACGTGCTCGTGCTGGCTGATTCGACGACACGTTGGGCGCAGGCGATGCGCGAGATGTCCGGACGAATGGAAGAGATCCCGGGCGAAGAAGCATTCCCCGCATACCTGGACTCGTCGATTCGCAGCGTCTATGAGCGCGCGGGCGTTATTCGCACAAACGACGGTTCGACGGGTAGCATGACGATGATCGGAACGGTATCGCCGGCGGGCGGTAACTTCGAGGAACCTGTGACGCAGGCGACCCTGTCGACCGTCAAGACGTTCCTGGCGCTCAGCGCAGACCGTGCGTACAAACGCTTCTACCCCGCGATAGAACCGCTGACTTCCTGGTCGCGTTATTTGCGTCAGCTTGCGCCCTGGTACGAGAAGAACATCCGCGCAGGTTGGACTGATACCGTCCGCAAGTTGCTCGACCTCCTGAAGCGCGGGGACGAAGTCAGGCAGATGATGCAGGTGACGGGTGAGGAAGGCGTCAGCATCGGCGACTTTGTCGAATTTCAGAAGGCATCATTCATCGACATGGTGTATCTGCAGCAGGACGCGTTCAACCCGGTGGACGCCAGCGTATCGCTGGACCGCCAGCAGGAGACGCTCGAACGCATCGACGACCTCGTTTCGCGGGCCTACGCGTTCTCGAACAAGGATGAAGCGCGCGGTCATTTCACCCGTCTGACGAACCTGTTCAAGAATCTGAATTATGCGCGCGAAGATTCGCCGGAGTATGCCGATCTGATCAGGCAGATCGAGGCGCTGGACAGCGAGACGCCGCGGCCGACCGACTGAATTTGGGATATTCTGCTAGAGTCCGCAGGATTAAAGTTACATAAGTCCGATGCGGATCCGTATCGCCTGCTTTCCGGGCCGGGCGTTCGCGAAATTGTTGCCCGCTGGCGATAATAGATACCGTGATGTGTCGCCGCGATGCGCCCGCGATCATCGGCATGTCTCAAGCCCCGCAAGCATGATTCAAGAAGGCCTACGTGCGTTCGCGGAGTGTTTGGGTCATGCGCGGCACGACTTCACCGCAAGAGCGGCCGCCGCCAGCGTGTCGCCGCAATAATAATAACCGCGAGCCAGGGTGGGATGGCCCCGATAGCATGTCTGATTCAGCGAAAACCTGTGTGATTAAAGCCTGCCGTAAACCGGCATCGCATGTATTTGAAAAATCCGGCACGGATATTTCTGTGTGTAGCGCCTGCGGCTGCATCATGGCATCCGTCGAGTATGACGCAGATCAGTATGAGTCAGACGACTACTATACGATGGCATCTGATGACGTCCGGGATTTGGAGACCCGTTGGGGTTTCCGATCCCGTTATATCCTCAAAAAAGTACTCGAGCATACTGGCGCTGAGCCGACACTACTCGATGTCGGCGCGGGCAACGGCTATTTCGTTCACGTTGCGCAGCGCGACCTGGGACTTGCGGCAACAGGTATCGAAATCTCCTCGACGGCGGTCAAGTTTTCCGAGGATGTATTGGGAGTCAAGTTGATTTGTGGAGATGCCGCAGAGCACACCGGTCAGTACGACATAGTGACGTCGTTCAACGTGATTGAGCATGTTCAGAATCCGGAGGATCACCTGGCAGATCTGCTTCGCCTGACGAAAGCGGGTGGTTGCGTGGTGATCACGACGCCGAATCCGAACTGTATACAGAGGCGAGTCGTTGGATTAAGGAAATGGAAGATGATCTGCCCACCTCATCACATCAATCTGTTTACGATGAAGGCACTAGAGGCGATGGCAAATAGTGCGGATATCGAGATCGTTGCCCACGAGACCTTAAGTACCTATGTAAAGGTCGTTAAGGATATCGATACCGATAGCC
>JBLYYV010000208.1:0-4492 GCA_048550095.1 Gammaproteobacteria bacterium | reverse complement strand
TCCAGCAGTACGTCTCGATATGGGGCCAACACCGGATTCTGCTGAATCATCGCGTTTGTCATGACTGCATTAGCGTCTTGCATTGCTTTGTCAGAACCGATCAGCTGGACTAGTTCCTCGGCAGCATCATAATGCGAGTCAGAAATAACCCAGTCGGATTGGCTTATCGCTTCGCCGGCAATTAACCACGCGACTGCAAGAATTACGATTTTGCGAACGGGACCGATAGTCACTATATGTCTCCTAACTAGGAAGTGCTGCAGCGAAAGCTGAGACGCTAACAGGGGCAGACCCCACGTAAATCACCTTCGCGCAAATACAATAGTCGCACATCTGGCCCCAACGCTGAATGTCCGAGCTGGGACGATCGGCGACATGGCCGACAAGCCCTATAGAATGGCCGCTTTCGAGCCGGAAGCAGACGCAAATTGATCCGCAGGATCAGCCTTCAGAGTGGCCGAGATCGGCCAATTGGGGACATTCACGAAACGAAAAAAAACCCGGCGTGAGACCGGGTTTTCGGTGACTGGATTCTAAACCTGGTTTCAGCGAGCATCGGCCTCGCGCCGACGCTGCAATGCGATAAACGCCAAACCGAAACCGAATAACCCAAGCGTCATCGGCTCACTGAGACTGATGGGCGGCGTGTCACGTACTGCCGTGATCGACACGGTCTTATCACTCCCCTCGGGTCCGGTCGTGTCCTGCCAGCGAACACCCACTCGCGTCCAATCGTCAAGATCCAAAGTGCCTTGCGCGACGTCAAACGTCACAGGAAAACTATTGGTCTTTGGGCTATACCCCAAAATAACGTCGAAATCGCCGAGGTTCAGATTAGTGACTCCATTGATCTTGCTGTCATCAGTCGCGTAATCAGTATGCGTGCTGTTAGAAATATTCGATTCGGCGAATCCGTCGACGCCCAGATCAAAGTAGATCCCAGTGATCTGGCCCGTATACGTCGAACCCGCGTCGATACCGACAGAAACTGCGAAGAATCCACCATCGTCAAGCCCCACGTTGAAAGACGGAGTCACATCGACTGCGTTGTTACCGGTCCAGTTGGAAAACGAGATCGTGTCCACAATCATCGAGGAAGCTGGCGCTCCTGCAAACAATGCGAAAATACCAGTCAAAAGCGGGAACGTATTCCTAATACGCATGAGAGACCTCTTTCTTTCTTATTTGTTATGAGAAGAATATTAGCAAACAGCAATTCTGAGGGGGGCCGTGTTGAACGTAATATCGCTTTCGATCTCGTCGTATCGAGCTAACCGTTATGACCGAAGTGGTGAATACCGGTATTGGGTCGGAAGCGTCCATTTCTGCCGCGGTCCATCAAATGTCCGCTTCGCGACGGAAGGCGATATCGCTACTGGATCGCGGCGAACGGCAGCTTGCGGATGGGAAGCAGACGTAAATTCGCCGCCAGGGTCAGTCGATCAGGTGTCGCCTAGCGGCTACTAACCATCGTTAAGATCCGCCCACACTGCTGATTCGCCAGGTCAATACGAATTAGTCAATCGAGGACCAGAGTCATGAAAACGCTGTTCGGATCGACCACATAGTCCGCGAATGGTTCGCAATCTTCGAAACCGAACTTTCGATAGAACATGCGTGCCGATTCGAACTCTCGCATTGAGCCGGTCTCGAGACTCAAGCGCGAATAAGAGCGACGCTTTGCCTCTGCGATCATATATTCGAGCAAACTCGATGCGACGCCCTGGCGCAGATGAGCACGCACCGTTCGCATCGACTTGATCTCGCCATGTTCAGCACTCAGCTGCGACATTGCTCCGCAACCCAGCAGCGCCGGACCGTCCCACGCCGCCAAGAACGTAATGCCTGGACGACATAGCTCGTCGATATCCAGTGCATGCACGCTCTCCGGCGGCGTGATCGCCTTCATCTCGTCGAGATGTTCGCGCAACAGGGCCGCGATTTCGGCGCGAGTTGGATCGTCTATCCGGATTTCCACTGGCAGGTGTTTCGCTCGTGCTACCTGCGTTGATTATAGATACACAGGCGAAGCTTGCGACGAGAGTCGCTACAATCACGGCATGAGACTCTTCGATTTCAACCGCGCGCCCAATCCGCGCCGGGTCCGCATCTACCTCGCGGAGAAAGGCATCGAAATCCCTCTGGTGCATGTGAACCTCTATCAGCTGGAACAGCTGACGCCCGAGTTTCGCGCGATCAACCCCGGCGGCACCATACCCGTGCTCGAGACCGACGAAGGTGAGTACCTGACCGAGGCGATCGCAATCTGCAGCTACCTCGAAACGCTGCATCCCGAGCCGACGCTGTTCGGCACGAGCGCGTTGCACAAGGCGCGCGTGCTGATGTGGGACAACATTGTCGAAAACGAAGGCCTCGGCGCCGTCGCGGAAGTCCTGCGCAACTGGTCTCCTGGGTTTCGCGGCCGCGCGCTGCCCGGGCCGATCGAACTGGATCAGATTCCCGCACTGACCGACCGAGGTCGAAAGCGGTGCGGGATGTTTTTCGACCGAATCGAACAACAGCTGGCCCACCACACGCATCTTGCCTATGAGCGTTACTCGATGGCCGACATCACGCTGCTCGTCACGGTGGATTTCGCGAGCTGGGTCGACATCGACGCGACTGCCGGCCGGCCGCGGCTGCGCGAGTGGTACGTGGAAGCGTCAGGCCGGCCGAGCGCCAGCGCCTGACGCAAGACTCGATCAAGCGACGCTCACCTTCTCCATGACGTCGCCCTGCTCGACGGCATCGACAATGTCCTGGCCGCTCGTGACCTTGCCGAACACCGTGTGCTTGCCGTCGAGGTGCGGGCACGCGACGTGCGTAATGAAGAACTGGCTGCCATTCGTGTTCGGCCCGGCGTTGGCCATCGAGATGACACCGCGCTCATGTCGCAGCGGGTTATTCGCGACCTCGCAGTCGAACCGATAACCGGGACCACCGGCGCCGCTGCCGCTGGGGTCGCCGCCCTGGACCATGAAATCGTTAATAACGCGGTGGAAACTCACACCGTCGTAGAACCCCTCGCCCGCCAGGAATACGAAATTATTGACGGTGCCCGGCGCATGTTCGGCGTAGAGGTCCAGCTCGATGTCGCCGCGATTCGTCGTGATGGTGACGTGATAGGTTTTCGACGCATCGATCTGCATCTCCGGCGGCGCATCCCATTGCTGTTGAGCCATCTTTGTTCTCCAGTCTGGTTCGTTCGCGGCCGGCCCGATGCCGGCGGCGGCCAACAATAGCGAAATTCAGACGCCGGCACTACAGTTACACCCCGTGACGGGCGTATCGACCCGCCGAGAGACGAACGATGAACAACGACGATCGCATGATGGAACTCGAGACCAAAGTCGCCCACCAGGATCAGGCGCTCGCGGAGCTCAGCGACGAGATCTACCGCCAGCAGCAACAGATCACGCGCCTCGAGGATCAGTGCCGCCAGCTGCTGGCCCGCGTTGAATCCATCGCAACCGCTGATGCGTCGGGCGACCCGTCCGACGAGGTTCCGCCCCACTATTGAAACCGCGTCATAATGCGACGCACGGATGAATAGCATGAGTGAATTTCTCGAATCGGCTTCAGCCGGCCTCGATCAGTACCCGATCCTGGGCGCCGCGGTCGGCCTGCTGGTGCTGTTCGCCGTCGCGTTGCTCGCGGACCTGATCACACAACGCCAGATCGTGCGCATCCTGCGGCGCGTCACCGCCCGCACGCGCAGCCAGTGGGACGACGCCCTGGTCAGCAACAAGGTATTCACTCGCTTCGGCCGCATCGTCCCGGCCGTCGTCATCTGGACCGGCGCGCGATGGGTGCCGATGCTCGGCGACACGGCGCAACGATTGATCGAGAACGTTGCGAAAGCCAGCGTCGTGTTGCTGGTCGCGATGGGCATATCGGCGATGTTGTCTGCGGCGAACGAAATCTACGAGCGCTACCCGGTCGCGCGGAGTCGTCCGATCAAGGGCTACGTGCAATTGCTGGGCATCGCGATTTTCTGCATCGCGGGCATCCTGATCGTGTCGATCCTGCTGGACGAGTCGCCGGTATTGCTGCTCAGCGGCTTCGGCGCGATGACGGCCGTCCTGATGCTGGTGTTCCGCGACACGATTCTGTCGTTCGTCGCCAGCATTCAGCTGATGAGCAACGACATGGTCCGCGTCGGTGACTGGATCGAGATGCCGAAGTACGATGCGGACGGCGACGTCATCGACGTCGCGCTGCACACCGTCAAGGTGCAGAACTGGGACAAGACGATCACGACGATCCCGACGCATCGCCTGATATCCGAGTCTTTCCGCAACTGGCGCGGCATGTCCGAATCCGGCGGGCGGCGCATCAAGCGCTCATTGCTGCTGGATCAGAACAGCGTTCGCTTCCTGACGAATGACGAAGTTGCGAAATTCAGGCGTTTCGAGCTGCTCGACGATTACATTGCCGGCAAACAGCGGGAGCTTTCCGAACAGGCCACCGACCGGGAAGCCGACGGATCCGC
>JBLYYV010000207.1:0-5333 GCA_048550095.1 Gammaproteobacteria bacterium | reverse complement strand
GCCGACAAAAGATCGAGAGCTTCCGCAACGGTGGCCTGTACGAACCGCCGAGTTTCCAGGGCACGGTAACGATGCCGGGTGCGTCGATTTTCAACTGGGGCGGCGGCGCGTTCGATCCCGAGACCCAGCGGCTGATCGTGCCGATCTCGCAGACGCCGATGTACATCCGGATCACCCGCACCGACGAGATCCCGGAAGAGGTCATGAACATGCCGCGCATGGGGCCGATCGGGCCGCCGATGGAGATGGCCGGCACGCCCTACTCATTCGAGTTTGCACCGCTGATGTCGCCGTCCTTCGCACCGTGCACTTCGCCGCCGTGGGGCGAACTCGCCGCCATCGATCTGACGGGCGACACCGATACGGCCTGGCGCTTCGCGCTCGGCACGCTCGATGGATTGAGCCCGATTCCGATCCCGCTGAACTTCGGCACACCGCTCGCGGGCGGCCCGACCGCGACGGCCGGCGGGGTCGTGTTCATCGGCGCGAGCTCGGACGAGAAGTTTCGCGCCTTCGACACCGACACGGGCGAGAAACTCTGGGAGGTCGACACCCCCGCGCCGGCGCAGGCCACGCCAATGACCTACGAGGTCGACGGACGACAGTACGTCGTCGTGGCGGCCGGCGGCCATATGTTCAAGGGCTTTAATAATATTTCCGATTGGATCGTCGCGTATGCGCTGCCGGAGTAGAACAATGAGTTTTGTGTTGAATCGATGCCTCGCGACCGCAGTGCTGCTTCTGTCGAGCGTCACGCTGCTTTCCAACCCGGCTTTTGCCCAGGGCTTCGACCCGGCCAAGGTCGACTGGGAAAAGCTCAGCAAGATCCCGATGAAAGACGGCTTCATCAAGCAATTCGAAAAGAATTGCTCGTCTTGCCACGGCGAGGACCTGCGCGGCACCGGGCTGGGCACTCCACTGGTCGGGGTCGAGTTACGCCACGGCGACACCGTCAAGGAAATCGCCGCGAGCATTGCGCAGGGCTTCCCCGAAGCGGGCATGCCACCGTGGTCGGAGACCCTGAGCGAATCAAAGATCTGGAACATGGCGCTGTATGTCGCAGAGCAACGCCAGGGCACGACGATTCTCGACAAGGGAAACGACATTCCGCTGGCGATCCCGACCGAACCGATCAAAAGCGAGCTCCACTCGTTCCGTATCGAAAAGATCGCCGACGGACTCGACAAGATGCCGTTCTCGATTGCGCCGCTGCCCGACGGCCGCATCCTTTTGTCCGAACGCATGCGCGGCCTGCGCATCATCACACCGGACGGCGGCAAGTCCGACTACATCCGCGGCACCCCGCCCGTGTTCGATGACTCGGGCATCTTTCTCGGCCAGGTCATGGGGATCGGCTGGATGCTCGACGTCGCGCTCCACCCGGACTACGCGAACAACGGCTGGATCTATATCCATCACACCGACCGCTGCAGCGACTGCAACGACCTGAGCCGCCGTGCCGGGCGCCCGGTATCGATGAACCGACTGATTCGCGGGCGTATCGATAACGGAGCATGGGTCGACGAAGAAGTCATCTGGCAGGCGCATATCGACGCCTACACGAACACGTCAGACCTGGCCGCGGGTGGTCGCATCGCCTTCGATGTCTACGACAACGTGTACATCAGCATCGGCATGAAAGGCGCGCTCGATTTCACCGGCATCCAGGACCTGGACCTGCCGTACGGCAAGATCATGCGCACGCACGACGACGGCAGGATCCCGTCGGATAACCCGTTCGTCGATATGCCCGGCGCATTGCCGGGCATCTATTCCTATGGTCATCGCAGCGTGCAGGGTCTGGAGTACAACCCGGCGACGGGCGACATGTGGAACACGGAGATGGGACCGCGCGGCGGCGACGAGCTCAACCGGCTCGTGCCCGGCGGCAACTATGGCTGGCCGGTATACACGAGCGGCGTCAACTACGACGGCCGACCCGTCAACGTCGCCGACAAGCTCGGTATCGAGCTCGATGAAGAAGATGCGGAATTCCCGGTCGTGGACATGACGCCGTCGCCGGCGATCTCCAGCTTCATTTTCTATAACGGGGCGGAGTTTCCGGAATGGCGCGGCAACATCATCGCCGGCACGTTGCGGGCGACCGACCTGCTGCGCATGGAAGTCGTCGACAACGATGTCGTGCGCACGGAAAAACTGCTCTCGGACCTGGCCCGATTCCGGGATATAGAGACAGGACCGAACGGCGAGCTCTTCATCCTGCTCGAGCACGCGACGGGCGGTCAGATCATCAGATTGCGGCCGGCCGGTTCGACAACCGAGTAAGCACCGGAATTACCTGCGGGCGTTTTCCTTCAGCTTCTGCGCAGTGCGGCGCAGGTCCCTGACCCGGGCAACGTACTTGCGAAAAAACTTCCTGCCGGCCTCGTCTCGCGGGTCGACGAAATCCTTGCGCCGCTGAACCTGCCACAGACGCTCTTCCCAGTCGGCCATCGACTCGCGGTTTCTCACATCGATATGGTCGAGGACAGGTTTGAAGCCCTCGTTATACGGGTTGGCCATCTCATTCCTTTTATTTTTATTTTTCTGGTAGCCAACCCGGATTCTATGTTCGAACGTCGCAGTTTTGCGACGGGCGTTCGGCAAGATGTCAAAAACGGCGGCGCGCTGCCGGATTTGACCGGGCCGTTATTCCTTTATGTCAACGACGTCAGAGCGCCAACGTCATCGCGCGAAGGTCCGGGTCATCCGGATCGGGTTCGATCTCGAAGCCGAGATTCCTGGCGAGATCCAGCATCCCGCGGTTCTCATTCAGCGTCGTGCCATACATTCGCTTCAATCCGGCGTCACGCGCCGCGGTTACCAGGTCACCCATCAACAGCCTCGCGAGTCCGCGACCGCGCCAGTCATCACCGATTACGATCGCGAACTCGCACGTCGCCTCGTCCGGCAGCGTGATGTATCGCGCAACGCCTATTTGCTGCTCCTCGCCGGCTGCATCGTTGACGGCAATGAAAGCCATCTCGCGGTCGTAGTCGATCTGCGTGAATCGTGACAGCATTGCCGGCGTAATTTCCTGCAGCGCATACATGAAACGCAGATAACGAGACTGCTCCGACAACCCGTTCACGAATTCCCGCTCGATGACCGCGTCTTCGGGCCTGATTGGACGAATGGTCACGGCGGTACCGTCGGACAACGCGACGTCCCGAACGAGCGCTCGCGGATATGGGTGGATGGCCATGTGTTCATACGGCCTGGCTGCCGGGCTGGTTTTCTTGGCACGAATGCGCGCGTCGACGACGACCACGCCGGCGGGCCCGGCGATCACCGGGTTCAGGTCCATCTCGGCGACACCCGGCAGATCGCAGACGATGCGCGACACCTGGAGTAACAAATCCTCGACGGCCGCGACGTCGACCTCGGGACTGCCGCGCAGCTCCGCCATCACTTCGCTGGCACGTGTACGGCTGATTAAGTCGCGAGCGAGGAACCGGTTCAGCGGCGGCAGTGCGACCGCCTTGTCCTTGATGATCTCGACCATCGTGCCGCCGAGGCCGAAGCTGATCACCGGCCCGAATACCTCGTCGTTAACGACGCCGATCATCAGCTCGCGCCCGTGTCGGTCGATGTGCATCGGTTCGATCGCGACGCCGTCGATCTTCGCGTCCGGCCGCGCCTTCGCCACTTCGGCCATCATGTTCTGATAGTTCTGTTGCACTTGTCGTGCGCTGCCGATGCCGAGCCGCACACCGCCGACGTCGGTCTTGTGCGTAATGTCGTCGGACAGGACCTTCATCGCGATCGGAAAGCCGATTTCCTCGGCAATCAACACGGCCTCCCCGGCCGAATGTGCCGGCAGGCTGCGCACGATCGGCAACTTGAATGCGGCCAGCGCCGCTTTCGATTCGACGGGGTTCAACCATTCGCGTCCCTCGGCCACGACCATGCCCAGTATCTGCCGCGCGCCGTCGAGATCTGGTATCGCCTGCGCGCTCGCCGGCTCGGGCACCTGGAGAAGCTGCGCCTGGTTCGCGGCGTACATCGCAACGCCGGCAAACGCATTCACGGCTGCCTCAGGCGTCGTATGAGAAGGGATGTTCTTGTCGTTGAACAGCTCGCGACTCGACGCGACGGACTCGCCGCCCATCCAGCACGTGAAGATCGGCTTGCGCTGCCCTTTCGCAGCCTCGACCAGCTGCTCGGCGATCGTGAATGGATCCGTCTGCGCCTGCGGCGTGAGGATGACGACCAGCGCGTCGATGCCGTCGTCGGCCAGGCATGCGCGAATGGCCGCGGCATAACGCGAGGCATCGGCATCGCCGAGTACGTCGACCGGGTTCGCCCGCGACCACGCGGCCGGCAGAGCTTCGTCGAGCTTGGCAATCGTGCCGTCGTCGAGTTGCGCCAGTTCGAGCTGACAATCGACGACATGGTCGGCCGCCATGACCCCGGGGCCACCGGCGTTCGTGACAATTGCGAGGCGCTTGCCGCGCGTTCGCACGCCCGTGTCGAGCGTGGCCGCGGCCGAGAAGAAATCCGCGAAGTCCTGCACGCGCAATACACCCGCGCGGCGCAGGGCCGCGTCGAAGACGTCGTCGGATCCGACCAGCGCCCCGGTGTGCGATGCCGCGGCTTTCGATCCCTCCGAGTGCCGGCCGGCCTTCATGACGACGACCGGCTTCGCCCGGGCGGCCGCGCGCATGGCGCTCATGAATCGGCGCGCATCGTGGATGCCTTCGACGTATAAAAGAATGCTATCCGTACCCGGGTCGCGCGCCAGGTAATCGAGCATCTCGCCGAAATCGATATCGGCCCCGATGCCGGTCGACACGACGGTCGAGAAGCCGACCTGCCGGTCGCGCGCCCAGTCGAGAATTGCAGTGCACAACGCGCCGGACTGGGACACGACGGCAACGCGCCCCGGGGACGCCGATGCTTCACTGAATGTCGCGTTCAACTTGTTCTTCGTGCGGATGATGCCGAGGCAGTTCGGCCCGATGAAACGGATGCCGTGCTTGCGCGCTTCGCGCAGCAGCCGGTGCTCGAGCGCCCTGCCCTTCGTGCCCGTTTCCCGAAACCCGGCCGACATGACGATGGCGCCGTGCACGCCACGGACGCCGCAGTCCTCGATGATGCCGGGCACCGTCGCCGCGGGCGTCATGATGACCGCGAGGTCGATCTCGCCCGGCGGCACGTCGGTCACTTTCGGGTACGCCGGCTGGCCGCCGACGATGTCGTGACGCGGATTGACCAGGTGGATGTCGCCCGTGAATCCGTCTTTGCGCAGGTTCTCGAGCACGACCGCGCCCAGCGACCCGGGGGTATCGCTGGCGCCGACGAGCACGACGGAACGGGCCTGAAAAATCGCG
>JBLYYV010000206.1:0-16837 GCA_048550095.1 Gammaproteobacteria bacterium | reverse complement strand
TTGAAACCGGCGGCATCGAGAAAGCCTTCTCCCCATTTCCAGTATCCCTGCAACGGGTAAATGAAACCGGTCATCACCACTGCAAAGATCAGGAAGCTCCACAGTTTCATACGTTCGGCGACGGCGCCGGACACGATCGACATCGCCGTCGCGACGAATACCACCTGGAAGAAGAAGTCGGACAAATTCGAATAATAGGCATCGCCGGCCATGACCGCATCGACGCTGTTATCGGCCGCACCGAGCATGCTGATGCCGGGAATCAGGCCGCCCTCGAAGTCGCTGCCCGGATACATGATGCCGTAGCCGCACACCATGTACATGATGCATGCGATGGCATAGAGGCCGACGTTCTTGGTCAGGATCTCAGCTGTGTTTTTGGAGCGGACGAGACCGGCCTCCAGCATCGTGAAGCCCGCGGCCATCCACATGACCAGGGCGCCGCACACCAGGAAATAGAAGGTGTCGAGCGCGTAACTCAGTTCCGTTACTTGTTGTTCCACTTTAATTTGCTCCTCGTTAAATTCGTCGCAGGCACGCCGCGATCAAACGGCCTCGCCGCCGGTCTCGCCGGTGCGGATGCGAATGACTTCATCGAGGGTCGAGACGAAAATCTTGCCGTCGCCGATCTTCCCCGTGCGGGCGGTGTTGGTGATGGCCTCGATGACCTGTTCCGCAATGTCGTCCGCGACGGCCATCTCGACTTTTGTCTTCGGCAGGAAGTCGACGATGTATTCGGCGCCGCGGTACAACTCGGTGTGCCCGCGCTGGCGGCCGAATCCCTTGACCTCGGTGACGGTGATGCCCTGGATGCCGATGTCGGCAACGGCCTGGCGAACATCATCCAGTTTGAATGGCTTGATGATGGCTGTGATGAGTTTCATTGATACGACCTCCTGGCCGAAGTTTCCCTATTTGTTTTGCTGTGAAATTGACCCGGCCGACGATCGGGGGGAGGAATTGTCGGCCGGGTCGTCCCGATCAGTTACTGAACAGATCGAGGCCGGTCTGCGGCACGCCGCGGAAGATGGACTGCGTCACGGCACCGCGGTTCGCGGTGATCGAAACGTCGGCCGCCTGCACGGATCCCGGGTTCGCAGCCGCCACGATGGCGCATACGCCAATTGATAGTTTCTTCACGATTATTCCTTTTTCACGAGTTGCGGTTGCTCGATGCCGGTGTCACGATTCGAGACGTAGTAGGGTCTTTAGCAACGACCGTGCCAAGACAGGAAACGCGAATTTTTTCAGCGTGTTAACTGTTTCGAGTAACATGACAAACGGCACGGCGCGCACCAGCGTTGTGCACAGGGTCCGACGTCGTGCGCCTGATTGGCGCGCCGCCGACGCGAAAGGAAAAACCATAGTGAACACGAATACCGTCAGTGATCTGGCGAAGAAACTCGCCGAAGCCGTCCCCGGCTCGCCCGGCGGCGTCGACACCATGCGCGCCGACCTGGAACGCAACTTTCGCGGTCTGCTCGACAGCGCGTTCGAACGCATGGAACTGGTTACGCGGGAAGAGTTTGACGTGCAGCGCAAGGTGCTCGAGCGCACTCGCGAGAAGCTGGCCACGCTGGAGGCGCAGATCGCCAACATGGAGAAAGAGTCCGGCCACGGCGCCTGACACACGGCCGATTCGCGCCTACCGGATCGATGCGGATCGCGCGTTTTAACACAGGCATCCGAACATGCCCCTGGCCACGGTCTACACGCGCGCGCAAATAGGCCTCGACGCGCCCCAGGTTATCTGCGAGGTGCACTTGTCGGGCGGATTGCCGGGCCTGTCGATCGTCGGCCTGGTGGAAACCGCGATCAAGGAGAGCCGCGAGCGCGTGCGGGCCGCCATCAAGCAGTCGGGCTTTCGTATCCCGGAAGGAAAGATCACGGTAAACCTCGCGCCGGCGGACCTGCCTAAGGCGGGAAGCCGATTCGACCTGGCGATTGCGGTCGGCATCCTGGCGGCATCGGAACAGGTATCGGCGAAGCATCTCGGCGCGACGGAATTCTACGGCGAGCTGGCTTTCTCCGGCGTCGTGCGGCCCGTTCGCGGATTACTACCCGCGATTCTGCAGGCGCACGCCCTGCGTCGACGTTGCGTCGTCCCGGCCGAGTGTGCGCGGGAAGTCGGGCTCTTGCAGGATGCGGATTCGCGGCTGGCCGATCACCTGTCCGCGGTCGTTCGTCATCTTGCCGATCTGGAGGAGCTTCCGGCCATCGAGGGGGCAGACGGTCTCGAAACCAGTCCGCCGCCTGCGCGCGTCCCCGACCTCGCCGACGTGCGCGGTCAGGCGCAGGGCCGCCGGGCGCTGGAAATCGCTGCGGCCGGTCGGCACAACCTGCTGATGTCCGGTCCGCCCGGGACCGGCAAAACCATGCTCGCGCAACGCCTGCCAGGCCTGCTTCCGGAACTGACGGACGAACAGATCGTCGAGAACCTGCTCCTGGCTTCGCTGAGCGGCGTCGAGGTGCAATGGTCAGCCCGTCGGCCTTTCCGGGCGCCGCATCATACGTCGTCCGCCGTTGCGCTCGTGGGCGGCGGAAGAAGCCCCCGGCCCGGCGAAATATCCCTGGCCAATCACGGGGTGCTGTTTCTCGACGAACTGCCGGAGTTCCCTCGCAACGTCCTGGAGGCCTTACGCGAGCCGCTGGAAAGCGGCGCCATCAGCGTCGCGCGTGCGGAACGCTCGATCCGTTTCCCCGCGCACTTCCAGTTCGTCGCGGCGATGAATCCTTGTCCGTGCGGGTTCGCCGGCGATACGACACACGAGTGTCGGTGTTCGGCCGACCAGGTGCGGCGTTACCAACGGAAGATTTCCGGCCCATTGCTCGACCGGCTGCAAATTCGGCCCAGGATCGGCCGATGCCCGCCGCTCATCCTCGCACGCTCGACCGAAGAACCGGAATCGACCGCAACGGTGCGCCAACGCGTACTTGATGCCACTGCGACGCAGGAACGGCGAGGCAAGGTACCGAATGCCCGATTGAGCTCGGCTGACGTCAAGCGCTGGTGCATGCCCGAGCGGGACGGGGCGCGGCTCCTGGAAACAGCGGCAGTGCGGTTCGCGATGTCAATAAGGGCCTGCGACGACACGCTGCGAGTCGCGCGCACGATCGCGGACCTGGCCGCCGCCGATAGCGTGCGCAAGGACCATGTCGCAGAGGCCCTGGCGCTCCGCGGCGTGAATCAATGCAGTCCGGCGGACCCGTGAGAACGCTCGGGCAGCAAGCCCGACGGCGTGAATCCGGTTAGCTGGATTCCTCGAGCATGTAGGTCATGGCCGCGAGGATCTCCTCGTCAGACAGATCCATACGGCCGCCCTTTGGCGGCATGTAGCCGGCGGAGCCGGTGTAGCCCTCGATAACATGCGTGGACAGCACGTCGGTTCCCTGCGAGATTCGGCTCGTCCAGGCAGCCGTGTCGCCGACAACCGGTGCGCCGCCGACGCCCGCACCGTGGCAGGCGAGGCACGCCTGGTTGTAGACCTGCGGCCCCGACAGCACTTCGGCGACCGGCTCTACGGTTGCAACCTCTCCAGCATCCTCGATCTCATCGCCATCGAGCGCGACGGCCGCGATCGGCTGGATGTTAGAGGCGACCTGCTCCTGATAGGGTTCATCCTGAAGCACATAGACCTCCTGCGTCTTACCGGCGATGTAATTGGCCAGGATAAACAGGCCGAACGTCACACCGATCAGAACGCCCATAACGACCATAAACAGGTCGAAGAAGTGTTTGTCGGTGGCATGAGGTTGGCTTTCCATTTATTTGCTCTCTTTGGGTGCACCACTGCTCGCAGGGGCTGCAAGTATAGATTCTATATCCGCGGCCTTAAAGGGCTCGCACGAACCCTACCCGACGTTGAGCCTGCGCGGGGACGCAAAATCCCAGATTCCTGCGAGCTCCCGCAACGCTTCGAGCGCCTCGATGCGCACGTTGTTGCGCTCCTGACGGCTGATCAGGCCACGTTCCTCGAGGTGCCGAAAACTGCGGCTGACGGTTTCCTTCTTGAGCCCCAGAAAATCGGCGATGTCCTCGCGGCTCATCGGCAGATTTACGGTATTCAGACCCGCATCGGCGTCATCGGAGCGGCCTTCGCTGATCGCCCGCCAATACCTGATATACAGAAGAAACACCGCCAATCGTTCGACGGCAGTACGTTGACCAAGGCTATAGACCAGGTCGTAGGCGTCTTCGAGAACTCGAAACAGCATGTTCATGAATGTGCGCTCTGCCTCGGAATCGCTGTCGAGGCGGTCAGCCAGTGCGCGTCGAGAACAGGCCGCGACCCGGCTGGGCATGACGGCCTCCACGGTGAAGAAATAGTGGTCCGTCGCGGTCAAGCCGACGAAGTTGTCCCGCACCAGGAAGCTGAGTACCTGCCGGCGGCCATCGCCGCCCGTGCGACTGACCATCAGCATGCCGGATTCGATGTTATAGACGTGATCCGCAGGGGCGCCGGCATTCAGCAACACCTCTCCCGCCTCGAGTTGCTGCGACGGCGCGCCGTCGAATACCTCGAGAAATACGTTGTGGGCCGATCCTGCTTCGTTCATGTCACTAGGATGTACGCAGTTTCAGCCGGCCGCAAGCGTGAACGCGGTTGGACGGTCTCCGGATTGAGGTATAGAATGCGCCACCCGAATCCGGAGAGCCGGATTCCCTGAGAATTGCAGCGCCCGTAGCTCAGCTGGATAGAGCGTTCGCCTCCGGAGCGAAAGGTCAGGGGTTCGAATCCCTTCGGGCGCGCCATCAAAAAAGGCGCCTGTATGGCGCCTTTCGAATTACGTCTGAGACTTCAAAGTGAGAGCGTCACTTCGAACCTTTCCGCTTCCCCTTCGCCAGCAGCAATGCCCGCCGGCTCGTCGGCGTATTGATGCGCGGGGCACGGCGACGATCATCGCCGTACGGTCGGTCCGACTGTGCAACGATCGAGAAGATGTAAGGGTCCCATCCGGAGCTCGATGAATCATCATCGGAATTCTCCGGGAACAGCGGCACGACATTGGAACGAGATTCGTTATTCATGATGTGGTTTCGTTCTTGTTAGCAGCGAAAAACTATATTGATTGCAGGACCACAATGGCGCGGGTGTTTACATAAAATCGGCCGACCGGCCAAAATCGTGACGCGCGCCGTCAAACCACGGCCACTGAGCGATCAATGCCAGCCAACGACCGATGACCCGGCGAGAGGGACGATATGACGATTCCGATTACCCACTTTTCCGATGCCCTGTGTATCTGGGCCTATGTTTCCCAGGTACGCATCGCGGAGTTGCGCACGCACTTCGCCGAGGAAGTCACTTTCGACTACCGCTACTTCAATGTCTTCGGCGACGTGCCGACGAAGATGGCGACGCAGTGGCAAGCCAAGGGCGGGCTCGACGGCTACGCCGGGCATGTTCACGAGGTGGCGGCAAGATTCGAACACGTGCGGATTCATGCCGATCTGTGGACTCGCGACGCACCAAATTCTTCGATGCCGGCACACCTGGTGTTGTGCGCGGCCCGCGTCACGCTCGACGATCGCTCGGCTGTGCTGTCGCTCGATCATGAAGTGAGGCGCTCGTTCTTCGAAACGGCGGCGGACATTTCGCGGACCCATGTGTTGCTGGAGATCTGCGAACGTCAGGGCCTCGACCGCGCGCCGATTGAACGCGCTTTGCAGGACGGCAGGGCTCATGCGGCACTGGCCACCGATATGAAACAGGCACAGGAACTCGGCGTTCGCTCGAGTCCGACACTAACGTTCAATGAGGGGCGGCAGACCTTAACGGGGAACGTCGGCTACCGGGTCATCGAGGCGAACATTCGGGAGCTGATTCGGGATCCTCAGGACCAGCAATCCTGGTGTTGACGCCAACCGATCCATCGGCCGCGGAACCGCATCCGATGGCTGCCCGCCACCGCCCTCGAGGACAAGCTATTTGCTCTGATCCATTAATTGATGGAAAATCCCCAACTTAGTCGCTGGGACAGAGTACCTTGAAACTAAAGGATTTCTATGGCCGGTTCGGCGAACGCCTGCTCGGCACCTCCGCTCCGGACCTGTACGAACTGCAGCGGGAACTGCAGCATCTCCCGGGATTTCCCCATGGGCGACCCGGGCCGGGCGGCGGCGCGGAGGCAACCCCTGAAGCAGTCACGCTGATCCTTGTGGCCACGCTGGCGGGCGGTCCCCGGCGTCGGACGCAACAGACCACCCCTGCGACACTTGATCTACCAACCCACGCGGATCATTCAACGCCCGAACCGGCTGCCTGCGGCCTGACTTCGCAGACACGTTTCGGCGATGCGATGCGGGCGATATTGCGTGACACCGAGATCGCCGCGCGCGTGCGGCAGGTCATCGTCTGCCGCGACTGGGGCGAGGCAGCGATCGCGTTCGAAATCGACAACCGTATCCATGAATCGAGATTCATGGATACCGAAGGCCGGCGACGCAGCGAGGCTGCGGAATCCCGCGGCACCCTGTTCGGGCTCGCGCGCATCGGCGGGGCGGCGCTGCTCGAGATCACCCGCGAACTGCAGTCGCCGCGCGACTGAGGCAAAGCCGTTTAGTTGTTGGCGTGATCCTCGTCGAGTGCGAGGCGTACGCGACGCCCCCAGGAATCGAACAATTTCTTCAGATTCGTTGCGCGGGTGAAATCCGTATTCTCGTTGTAGTCGGACCCCACTTCCTGCGGCCCCTCGTAAATCGCCAGCAACTGACCGTTCTGGCCGTCGCGCAGTTCGGCGCTGATCTGCATCTCGCCGGAGCCCTTGGTAATGACTTTGTCCTTTCGCTGCGCATACGGCATGAAGCTGACGATGCTAACTGTCAGTTCCAGGGAACCCTCCTCATGCTCGCTGACGATCGGGTAACCACCGTTGCCGGAGATCTGGTCCTGCATGGACTCGTGAAATTCACTCTGGAGCGCGCCCACGTTGCGCTCGGAGATCTTCCACTTGAACGTCTCTCCTTCGGTCCACGGCGGCGGCACGATTTTGGTCTCGTCGACGTCGAGATCGTTGACGATCAATTTGTCGTACTGCGAGAAATCGACGCCCGGCGGGCGCTCGTACTCGACCTTCAGCGGCGCCGCGAATTCGGCGACATCGTCGGCGATTGCGCCGGTCACGAAGCAAGCGGCCGCGAGCGCAAAGGCCATCGCAAGAATCCGCTGCGAATAGTTCTTGTTCTTGTTCTTGTTCATCAGGTACATCTACTCCGCTCCTTCGTCACATCGATGCCGAAACGGTGGGGCGACTTCGACAATTTTGATGCGCGATAATAGCATGAAGAATTTGGACGTTCGGAAGCTCGTCGATTGATCACACGGGGAATAATTCATGTTCGGTGTCGCTGAAGACCTTGATCTGTCCGGCCTTCAGGGCAATCTGCTGAAGCAACTGGCCGTCGGCTCGGAACGCATTGAGCTTGGCTTCGACGACGATTGGCGCATCACGATCGAGTGCAGTTGGCGCCTCGAGCGCGGCGGCGAGGTCATTGCGACCGGTGGCCGCGGTCGCTTGCTGGACGAAGTCGACCGGCTGAACGAGATCGTCGGCTCGAAAACGGCACGTATCGAAGTCAAATCTCCCGACCGGATCGTGCTGACGATGGCGGATTCCTCAACGCTGACGCTGATCGACGACAGCGACATGCTGGAATCCTTTTCGATCGATCCGATCGGCGTCGTCGTATAGTCGGGAGCAACTCCGGACGCATGCGTATCGCTTCGCTAAATTGGTAATATCGACCGGCAAGTTGGTCCCATGACAAGGGCCAGGAGAGGACGGTCAGGAGAAGGCAAATTGAATCACCGATACCTTCCCCATATTGCGGCGATGTTCGTCTGCAACCTGCTGATCGCGTTTTCGTCCATGGAAGCGCTGGAAGCGACCGTCGGAGAGTCCGCCTACAGCGTTACCTTCCAGATCAGTCGCGCACTGGCGGCGACGATTGTTCCCGTCGCCATCGCGATGATCCCCGTCTACGCCTACGACAAGCTACGCAATAATCAGATCGCCGTGATCATCGTGATGTGGTTTGCGTGGGCCGGCCTGGGCGCGATTCCGCTGGCCGGAAATCTGCTCGGCGAGCTCGGCGACGGCTTTTCGCTGATCAGCTACAACTGGTTGCCCGCGCTTTGAGGTGCGCATCTGTCCCGACTATGGAGGCGGCCCGCCATGCCGCAACCGATTGACGTATTCGGTGACATCTCGTAATGCGTATCGTCCAAGCCAAGAGCCCGAAAGACCTGGAGCGCGCAGCCAACCTGATGCGCGATTTTCTCGAGTGGACGCGTATCCGGTTTCGCGACATGCCGGAAGTCGTCGACAGCTATTACGACCCAAACGCGTGGGAGCGGGAATTGAATGGTCTCGACGCACATTATTCCGGCTCGGACGGCGTGGTCCTGCTCGCGATGGATGAGGGCGAGCCGGTCGGTTGCGTCGCGTTGATTCGTTTCGACGCAACGATCTGCGAGATGAAGCGGCTGTTCGTCAGGGACCGAAATCACCGTGGCGGCTTCGGCCGAGCGCTGTGCATGGCGCTGCTGGACCGCGCACGCGAACTCGGTTTTCAGCATATGCGCCTCGAGACGGGGGACCTGCAGATCGAAGCTCAGGCACTCTATCGTTCGCTCGGTTTCCGCCACATCGATCCCTACCGGCATCATCCGCAGCACCTGATCGATCACATGATCTGCATGGAACTCGAACTCTGACATCGCGCCCAAGCGCACCACGCAAGGACAACAACCGATGGAATTCTCGATTATCCACGCCAATCTCGAAGATGAAGCCCTCGTCGGCGGCATCGTCGATGTACTCGACAGTTATGCCCGGGAACCAGCGGGGGGATCGGCGCCGCTCGCCGACGATGTGCGCGAACGCCTGATCGCCGATCTACGTCACGTCGACAATGCCGTCGTCCTCGCGGCGGTCGACGCCGTCGGCAAGGTCGTTGGCATCGTCATCTGTTTTCGCGCGTACTCGAGCTTCAAGGCGGCGCCGCTGATCAACATCCACGATATCGCGGTCTTGCCCGATCATCGGGGCATGGGAATCGGCACAGCATTGCTCGCAGCGCTCGAGGAAAAAGCGCGCGCGGAGGGCTGCTGCAAGCTGACGCTGGAGGTCCTCGACGACAACTTCGGTGCGCGCCGACTGTACGAGGCCGTCGGCGTCGCCGACCGCGGACCCCGCGAAGCCGAAACCAAGAAGCAGTTAATGCAGAAACCGCTGTAACGCAGCCCGCGACGAGTGCGGGCTGGTATAGTATTTGTGAGGAAAGGGGGGGCCAACGAATGAGAAGAGTCAAGGAAATTCTCGCGCTCAAGGGTGACGAGATCTGGTCGATCGGACCGGACGCGTCGGTGTACGACGCCATCCACCTGCTCGCCGAAAAAGAGATCGGCGCGCTGCTGGTTATGGACGAGTCCGGGCTGGTCGGCGTCATTTCCGAACGCGACTATGCGCGGCAGATCATCCTGAAAGGCAAGTCCTCGCGCGGGACGACCGTTGCCGAGATCATGACCAGGAACGTCATCACGGCCGAGCCATGTCAGGACGTCGGCGAATGCATGGCGTTGATGAGCGACCGGCGCATCCGTCACCTGCCGATCGTCGAGAACGAAGCGGTCATCGGTGTGCTGTCCATCGGCGACCTGATACGCGCCGTTATCGCCGAACAGCAGTCGACCATCGTCGACCTCGAAAAATACATCACGAGCTAGGCGTCGGCGACGCGCCTCGAATATCGTCAGTCACCGCTCGTCTGACGAAAATCGACGCCCAGTGCGCGCAGCTTTCGGTACAGGTGGGTGCGCTCCATACCGACGCGCTTGGCGAGTTGACCGACCTTGCCGCCGCATAGCGACAATTGCTCGGTCAGGTACGCGCGCTCGAAATGTTCCCGGGCTTCGCGCAGCGGCATCGACAGCAGGTCGCGCTCGATCAACGGCGCGTCGGCCGCGCTCGCCTCCGGCAGGAACGCCTCGAGTTCCGCGAGTCCGACCTCGTCCGTTTCACCGGACGCCAGCAACCCCTCGACCAGATTCGCGAGTTCGCGAACGTTACCCGGCCACGGATAATGGCGCAGGCGGTTCTGCGCAGCCACGCTGAAACGCCGGAACGAATACTGATTGGAATCTGACAGCCGGTCGACGAGATGCTGCAGCAATTCGGACATGTCCTCTGCATGTTCGCGCAAGGCCGGGACCGCAACGACCGCCGCCGACAGAGTCGTCAACAAGTCAGGACGCAATCCGTGCCCCGCCGGAT
Organism: Gammaproteobacteria bacterium; assembly: GCA_048550095.1. Taxonomy (GTDB): domain Bacteria; phylum Pseudomonadota; class Gammaproteobacteria; order Steroidobacterales; genus SMWD01. Next base: position 6,562 of record JBLYYV010000206.1, on the reverse strand, counting down.
CGGCGTGCGCGGCCGAATCGATCGAGGCCAGAATCCTGATGTTGAGCGGTATCGGCTTGGTTCTTCCGACACGCGCATACTCGCCCTGATCGATCACGCCGTAGAGAATTCGTTGCGCCTCCGGGCAGAGGTCCTGCAAGTCTCCCACGAACAAGGTGCCGCCGTCGGCCCGTTCCAGGTAACCGGTCTCGACCCCACCCGACGTCTCGACGCCGAGCAGCAGTGCCGCGGCATTGTCCACCGGGACTGCGGCGGCGTTGAGCGTCACCAGCGGCTGGTCGCGCCTGGCTGAGCTCGCGTGTATCGATCGCGCGCACGCTTCGCGGCCGGATCCGGGCTCACCGGTCAGCAGCACCGGCACATCGCGGACCGCGATCGCATCCAGCTGCTGACGCAGCGCCGCCATTACGCGGCTTTTGCCCACCGGCGCCACCCGTGCCGAAGCTTCCTGGCGAGCCGGTCGCGCCGGTTGCAAATTTTTCGTTTCGAGCCCGTTCTCTACTGTTCGGAGCAATTTAGCGATAGATAGCGGCTTTTCGACGAAATCGACCGCCCCGAGCCGAGTCGCTTCGACCGCGGTCTCGACGGTGCCGTGCCCCGACATGATCACAACCGGGCAATCGATATCGCCGCGCTGCGACCACTCGCCGAGCAGCGTTATGCCGTCCGTGTCGGGCATCCAGATGTCCAGCAGCACGAGGTCCGGTGAACTCGCGGTCAGTTCCCGGCGCGCCTCCGCCGCATCCGCGGCCGTAGAGACCTGGTAACCTTCATCGGTCAGGATCTCTTCGATCAGCGTTCGAATATCGGCCTCGTCATCGACGACGAGGATGTTGACTGTACTCATGCGCGCTTCCTCCGCTGGTCGCGACTCTTCGATCGCCTGTCCGCTCCCGAATCCGTGGGTGACTGACCGATCGGCAATCTCACCATAACAACTGCACCACCGTGTGCGGGGTTTTCTGCCGCGACGGTCCCGCCGTGTTCCTCGACCAGTTTCTTGACGATCGCCAGGCCCAGGCCCGTGCCCTTGCTCTTGGTCGTAACGTAGGGATCGAACAGGTTGTCCATGGCCGCCGCATCGATACCCGGACCGTTGTCAGTGACGCGAATTTCCGCGAACGGCTTGTCGGAAATCTCGATCACACGTGTCGCGATCTCGACGTGCGCGTCGGGCATACCCTCCGTCGCCTCCACCGAGTTGCGAATCAGGTTGTGGAGCAACTGCCGCAGTCGCACGTCGTCCGCGTACACCTCGTGCAGCGTTTCGTCGAGGTCGAGTTGCACGGTCGGCTGGTTGCCCTCCGCGCGATAGAGGTATGCGACCTCCCGAATGAGCTGGTTCAGTTCGAACCGCGTGATGCTGATTTCCGGCGCGCGCGCGTACTCGCTGAATGCATTGACCATGTCGCGCATCGCCTCGACCTGAGCAACGATGGTATGGGTCGCCCGATCCAGAACCTGCGCCTCCATATCCTTCATGCTCCCCAGATAGCGCCGCCGAATCCGCTCGGCCGATAACTGGATCGGCGTCAGCGGATTCTTGATCTCATGCGCAAGCCGCCGGGCGACTTCGCCCCATGCCGCATCGCGCTGCGCCTGCAGCAGCTCGGTGATGTCGTCGAACACGATTACGCTGCCCGCCGGCTCGTCGCCTTCGGCCGGTAAGGCGCTACTCGCGCAAACCAGTTCGCGCCGACCGGCCTCGCTGCGCAACGATACGCGCTCGCGCCATTCGGCCTCGTCGGATTCCAGGTGCGATTGCAATGCCAGCATGAACTCTTCCAGGTCAGGATAGCGTTGCGGCAGGTCGATCAACTTCGAACCGATCGCCTGCTCCTGATCCATATTCAGAATGGACGCCGCCGCTTCGTTTGCATTGCGGATACGGCCGTCGCTCTCGACGGCGAGGACCCCGGTCGACAGGCGCGCAAGTATCGTCTCGACGCCCGCTCTTTCCTTTTCCAGCTTCGCGCGACTGAGGCGTGCCTCCTCACGCGCCTCGCCGAGGCGCTGAATCATCTGGTTAAACGAGTCGATCAGGAATCCGATCTCATCGTGCGTCGTGGCGGGCAGACGAGTATCGAAATTACCCTTCGCGACGGCGTGCGTTCCGGATACAACGGACAGCACCGGCGCGACCAGGCGCCGCGCGAAGAAGAAGGCGCCGTAGACTGCAGCAAGCGAAGCGAGCATCACCACCAACGTCAGGGTCAGCACCGAACTCGTCATCAACGGTTCGCGCAGGAAGACGAGTTCGTTGTAGTTCGTGTAAGTGCGTTCGACCGAATCGACGAGCGTGCCGATCCGTTCGGGCACCGGGTACAACACCTGCAGCGTGAGCTGCTCCGCGTCGAGCTGCGCACGCGGCAGGATAATCGCCGCGCGCACCTGGTAGCTGCCGCGACCCACCGGATCGATGCCAACGTAGGTGCCGGACTGGCGGAGCTGCAGTTTCACCTCCTCGGGCGGCGGCAGCGGCAGCGCGTTCAATGGTTCCTGCTGACTCGTGGCGAGTATGAAGTTATAGCGGTCGTAGAGAGTGATCTCCGTCGCGCCGTGCTCGCGCCGCAACTGGTTCAGCATCGCGAAGATCTCGCTGCCGTCGCTGCGTAGCAGCTCGACGGCCATGATCTGCGTGCTTTCCATGCTGGTCTGGATGCGGCGATCCAGCGCCGAGCGGCTCAAAGTCAGCGCGTCCGTGAGGCCATCCTCGATCTCGATGTCGAACCAGCTGTTGATGCCGCGGCTCATGGTTTCGACCGCAAAGAAATACACGACGATGATCGGCGTGACCGACAAGCCAACGATTGCGATCAACAACCGCGCCTTGAGGCGAGTGCCCGGCACGCGCCGAGCGTAATCCCGCAGCAGGCGATACAGGTTGCCGATGATCAACCCGAGCAGGATGACCGCGGCCGCCGCATTCACCAGCAGCAACATGTCGTGCAGCCGACCGAATTGTTCGGAGTCCTGGGCGGTCTGACTGAGCAGCAACAATGCCGATACGCCGAGCACGACCGCAGCCGTGATCAGCGCCGTATAGATAAATTTTTTCAGTCGCCGAGTTGCCATGTGTACTTGTTGCTGACGAGTCGAAATCCTTCGCTCCAGAACGCAATCATTCGCAGGGGGCCGGGCAGGGTGTCCTGATCCAGGATCGCTCGCATGGTGACGTCGTACCGGGCATCCGGGTCGAGAATCGATGCGTCGATCAGCGGCAGGTCGACGACGCGGCCCATGTGGTTCAAAGCCGAAAACAGTGTCGCGAACGAATTCTGTTCGCCGCTGTTCAGGTTCTTGATTACGTAACGCTCGCTGAGCGGCTGATAGCTGAGCAGGTAACCCTGCTTCAACGAAGCGACCTTCGCGTCAGTCCAGAAGCGCCTGAGCCGGAAAACCTCGATCTGCAGCTGGATGGTCAGCGATACGCCATTCTCCAGCGCTTCGAGCGCATCGTCGCTGAGCCGATAGTCGATGCGGGCATTCGCGAACCAGACGCCGTCGCTGAGCCGTGAAGTCGCGGATCGAATCTCGAACGGCCTGTCCTTGGCGTCTGCATCGCCAACGGGCAACAGCCAGAGCGCCAGCAGCGCGGCGCCCGCACACGACCACAGGCGGGCGCGCGCCGGCATACGGGCAGTTGTGCGGTCACGAGGCATTGATTGCGGGTGCGTAACGCTGCAGTTCATGGGTTCGACATGCATCGCTTGTCGATATAAGCAACTGAAAACAAAAAGTTAATTGGGCAGGCCGTCAGACCCTTCGCTCCATTAAAGCATAATAGAAGCCGTCGGTATCGGCGGCGCCCGGCAGCAGCTGCAAACCCGGCCCGTCGAACGGCACAGCGCAGCGTGATGCGGGTGCCGGAACTGCGTCGATCTCGACGGCGTCGGGATGCGCGTCGAGGAAGCGGCTGACCACCGCGTCATTCTCCTGGCGCAGCGTCGAACACGTCGCGTACAGGAGCCTGCCGCTCGGCGCGAGCAGCGGCCACAAAGCATCCAGCATCGAGAGCTGCCGCTCACTCAGCGCGCGAATGTCCGCGGCGCGCCGCAGGAACTTGATGTCCGGATGTCGACGGATCACGCCGGTAGCGGAACAGGGCGCGTCCACGAGTATGCGGTCGAACTGGCGCTCGCTCGCCCATGACCGGACGTCCTGCACATCTGCCGTCAGCACCTCCGCTGCGTAACCAACTCGCCCGAGATTGTCCTCGACCAGCGAATTTCGAGATGCGTCAATGTCGACGGCGACGAGGTCGAGTTGGCCGCCTGCGCGCTCGAGCAAGTGCAGCGTCTTGCCGCCGGGCGCCGCGCAGGCATCGAGCACACGCATGTCCTTCGCGGGCGATAGCAGATCGGCGGCGAGTTGCGCGGCCGCGTCCTGCACGGATACATCACCGTCCGCGAATCCGGGTAACGCCGAAACCGGCAACGGCTGCGCGAGCCGCAACGCATCCGGAAACGCGTCATGCGTGGTCGCATCAACGCCCGCCTCGGCGACCAGTCTCTGCCGATACTCCGCCGGCGTCGTTCGCCTCGCATTGACCCGCAACCACATCGGCGGCTGCTCGAGCGATGCGGTCAGTGCCCCTTGCCAGTGCTCGGGCCAGTCCTGACGCATCCGGTCGATGAACCATTGCGGTTGTACATAGCGCCCTTCCTCATGCGCGAGTGCATGACTCAAAAGCTCGCTGCTCTCGCGCGAGAAACGGCGCAGCGCCGCGTTGATCAAACCCGCCGCGCGGTCGCGCTTGAGCTGTCGACTCGCATCGACCGCCGCGGACACGGCCGCGTAACCGGGTTGCCGCGCCTCGACCAGCTCGAACAACCCGACCGATAACAGAGATTCCAGGATCTTGTCGCGCGCGCGCAGCGGACGCTCCAGCAATTCCGAAATGATGAGCTGATGCCGGTGATGCCAGCGCAGCGCGCCGAATGCCAGCGCCTTGATCTGCGATCTCTCCTGCTCCGGCAATTCGTCGATCAGAACTTCGTCGAACGCATGGTCGAGCGTGTGGCCGTGACCGATCACGTGGTCGACACTCAGCGCGGCGAACGCGCGGGCGCGCGCGCCTTGCTTGCGGGAACGCTGCGCGCGCGGCGGTCGTGCCGATCGATTCATTGGCCGAGCAACTTGCCGTCGACGGGGTAGCCATTGGCAAACTGCCCCGCCGCCACGCGCTGTTTGCCGGGCATCTGTATTTCGGTCAGGCGCAGTATGCCGTCGCCCGTCAACACGTCGATCCCGTCACTCGCAACACCGACCACCCGGCCGGGAGCGCCGGACTGCACGCGGCTCGAATCGGATTCGCCATCCGGGTTCGCGGCCCAGCACCGCATGCGCTTCCCATCCAGCAGGGTTTCCGCGACCGGCCAAGAGCGGTAAGCGCGCACCTGTCGATCGATCTCAATTGCTGACCGGTGCCAGTCGATCACGGCGTCCGCCTTGTTGATCCGGCTGGCATAGTTCGCCGCGTCGTGATTTTGCTCGGTGGCGACCGCGGTCCCGGCGAGAACGTCGTCGAGCACGTCCAGCAGCAACTCCGCACCGAGCGCGGCCAGCCGATCGTGCAGCAAATCGGCGGTCTCGGCCGCAGCGATGTTCAGCTCGCGTGTCGCAAAGACCGGCCCCGTATCCAGCCCGGCCTCCATCTGCATGATGCTGACGCCGCTGATGGCGTCGCCGGCCAGTATCGCAGCCTGGATCGGCGCCGCGCCGCGCCAACGTGGCAGCAACGATGCGTGCACATTGATACAGCCGGCCCGCGGAATCTCCAGCACGGCCGGCGGCAGCAGCAGGCCGTAGGCCACGACGACCATCAGGTCGGGCTGCAATGCGCGCAGCGCCTCCTGCGCGTCCGTCTCCGCCAACGTCCTCGGCTGCAGGACATCGATGCCGCGATCGATCGCGAACTGTTTGACGGGACCGGCGCCGAGCTTGCGACCGCGCCCCGCAGGCCGATCGGGTTGCGTCAGGACCGCGACGACATCGTGACGCGAATCCGCCAGGGCGGCGAGGCACGGGACGGCGAAGTCGGGCGAACCACCGAAGATGATCCTGGCTGGCGAGGGGCTGGACCCCACGATCAGATAACGGGCGTAGGCGTACGATCCCCGCCGGAATCGCGCTTGCGGGCTTTGGTGGCCTTTTTCTTGATGCGCTGCCGCTTGAGCTGCGACAGGTAGTCCACGAACAGCTTGCCATCGAGGTGATCGATCTCGTGCTGAATGCAGACGGCCAGCAAACCATCCACGGTGATCTCGAAAGCCTCACCGTCGCGATCCAGCGCGCGCACGCGGATCGACTCGGCCCGCTCGACGGATTCCGTCACGTCGGGCACGGACAGGCAACCCTCTTCGCCAAACGTGACGCCGTTCCGCTCAAGTATCTCGGGGTTGATGAAACAATACGGATCGTCTTTCGTGTCGGAGATATCCAGCACCAGTACGCGCTTGTGAACATTGACCTGCGTCGCCGCCAGACCTATACCGGGCGCGGCATACATGGTTTCGAGCAGGTCGTCGACGAGGCGTCTGAGCTCGTCATCAACGGTCTC